>JANNNL010000557.1:0-2625 GCA_031398525.1 Actinomycetes bacterium
GTCCACGACCTGCATCCCGAGACGGATGTGTACTGGTGCACGGCCGACATCGGCTGGATCACGGGCCACAGCTATGTGACGTACGGCCCGCTGGGGGTCGGAGTCGACCGTGTCGTCGGTGCCACGGTTGGGTCGAGTCCACTGATAGCCGGTCTGGTTGTGGTCGAAGACAACCTGGTAGGTGCCCGGGAGCAGGTTGTCGAACACGTAGAACCCGTTGGCGTCGGTGGTATCTGCCGCGATTGCCGTGCCATCGGCATCGACGGCGGGGATGAAGGCACCGGGCGTTGCCGGGTCCGCCATCAGCAGGGTGACGGTGGCTCCGGCGACGGGTGTCTCGCCGTCGTCCTGTATCCCATTGCGATTGAGATCGAACCAGACTTGATCGCCGAGGGCCAACGGCAGCCACACCCCGGCATCGGCCGAGGGGTTGGTCAGTGGGGAACCGTTCGGGTCGGTGTCGGTCACCGGCATCAGTGCGTTGACGCCGATGGTGCCCGTCGTCGCAGTGGCGTCGGTCGTGGTCAAGAACACCGGATCGGAGTCGAGCGTGTCATCGCCCGCAACATTCGCCGTGGTCCACTCGTAGCCGTTGGGCAGGGTGAAGACGACCTGGTAGTTGATCGAAATCAGGTTGGTGAACGAGTAGCGACCGTCTGGCCCAGTGGTCGTCGACGCGATGGCGACACCGTTGGCGTCGATCGCTGCGATGAACGAACCGGGATTGGTCGGATCTTCCATCAGCAGGGCGACCGCCACGCCCGACAGGCCGACCTCGGCGGCCGGGTCGTAGATGCCGTCACGGTTGGCGTCGTACCAGACGAGGTCGCCGAGTGAGACCGCAGTGAAGATGCCCATGTCGATGGTCGGGTTGATCATCACGGCGTCGAGCGTCGCGTCGGTGTTGGCCACCATGCCCACGCCGCTTGAGGCGATCGTGAATGCCGCCGACAGGCCCGCGGCATCGGGGTTGGAGTCGACCGTCGGGTCGGCCCCCTGCGTCGGGCGCGTCGGGAAGTACCCGGCGGGCAACGTGGCCAGATCGAACTGCACCTTGTAGGAACCGGCGATCAGGTTGTCGAACACGTACAACCCGGTGATCGGGTCGGTGGTCGTCGGGGCGATCAAGGCACCGTCGGCATCGCGAGCTGGAATGAAGGTGCCCGGGTTGGCCGGGTCCTCCATCAGCAACGACACACCGACGCCGCCGACGGGGGTGTCGCCGGCCTCCTGGATGCCATTGTGGTTGAGGTCGTACCAGACGTAGTCGCCGACCGCCAGCGGCATCCAGATGCCGGCGTCGTTGGTCGGGTCGATGTACGAGGCCCGCAATGCGGTGCCGTAGGTCGTGTCGTCGGACGGGGTGGTGCCGCGCCCGTTCGCTTCGCGGTAGGCAATGACGATCGGCCCGGTCGCCGACTTGGCATCGGTCTCGGCGAGGAACGCAGCGTCGGAGTCGATGGTGTCATCGACCCCGGCGTTCGTCACGCTCCATTGGAATCCGACCTGGTTGTGAGTGAACTCGACGATGTACGTACCCGGTAGCAGGTTGTCGAACACGTAGTAGCCGTTGGCGTCGGTCGTGTCGGCCGCGACCGCGGCACCGTCGGCGTCGAGCGCCGGGATGAACGAACCGGGCGCCGCCGGGTCTTCCTTCAGCAGGGTGGCCGTTGCTCCGACCACCGGCGCGTCGGCTGCCCCTTGCACGCCGTTGTGGTCGAGATCGAACCAGACCTTGTCGCCAATGGCGAAGGGCAGCCAGATGCCGGCATCGATCGACGGATCGGTCAGATCGAGGCCATTGGGGTCGGTGTCGGTGACTGCAGCATCGGCGCTGAAGAAAATCACTCCGGTCGTCGACGTGGCGTCGGTCCCGGTCAGGAACAACGCATCGCTGTCGAGCGTGTCATCGCCAGGGGTACCCGACTTGGTCCACTCGAACCCGGCGGGCAGGGTGTAGACCACCTTGAAGTTGCCTGAGATCAGGTTGACGAACGAGTAGCGGCCCGTGTCGTCGGTGAAGCTCGGCGGCACGGCGACGCCGGTGGCATCGAGCGCCGGGATGTACGAGCCGGGGTTGGCCGGGTCCTCCATCAACAGTTCGGTCTTGACCGCCCCGATGCCCTGCTCAGTGGCCGGATCGTAGATTCCGTCGCGGTTGGCGTCGTACCAGACCAGGTCGCCCAGTGACACGGCAGTGAAGATACCCAGGTCAATGGTCGGATTGATGGCGATTGCGTCGACCAGCAAATCGGTGTTCGGCACCATGTCGCCACCGGCGGGGGCCAACGTGAACGGCGCGCTGAGCCCCGTCGCGTCGGGGTTCGAGTCCTTTGCCACGTCGGTGCCCTGGGTCTGCTTGGTCGGGGCGTAGCCCGCCGGCAAGGTCGTCAGATCGAACTGGAGCTGGTAGCTGCCGGCCACCAGGTTGTCGAAGACATACTCGCCCGTGACCGGATCGGTGGTCGCGACGGCCACGGGGTTGCCGTCGGCGTCGGTCGCCGCGATGAAGGTTCCCGGACTGGCCGGATCTTCCATCAACAACATGACCTTGACGCCACCCACCGGCCTCTCGGTGCCGTCCTGGATGCCGTTGTAGTTCAGGTCGTACCAGACGTAGTCGCC
>JANNNL010000576.1:0-6908 GCA_031398525.1 Actinomycetes bacterium
CGAGTTCCACGTCGCATACCGTCGATGACCTGGGAAATATCCATGTCGTCTATCGATTGCCCGGCGTGCAAGAACTGGCCTACCGACGCCTGCCCGTCGGGGGGTCGCTGACGGCACCCAGCCCGATCTACGCAGGTACAGATCAGCTTTCGGCTCCGACGATCATCATGGATCGCAAGGCGAACCGATTGATCGCCTTCGAGTTCCTGGACCGGTCGGGCATCAACACCGACGGCTCGTACGCCTTCACGTCGACCGACCACGGCCAAACGTGGTCGGCGGGCAAACGGGTGACAGTGGGCCAGACCTACAGCCCGGGCAACTGCAGCGAGTTCGCCGCACTCACAGATGGTGGGGTGGCCATCGACCATAGCTTCGCCTCGTTCCGGGTCTCGCGCGTCGAACCGAACCTGGCGGAAGCTCCGCCGGCGCTCGACCTGAGCACCCGTCATCAGCCCGGACTCGACGAGTGCCCGGCGAGCGGATCGGATGCCACGGTGTTGACCAGCTTCTTCGGGCCGGGAGAACGACCAGTACGGCGTGTGGGTTCACCGCGGACTCGCAGCCTCGGATGCTGACGACGTGTTGGTGCGATATCCAGTCCCGATCGGAACGTTCCACCGCATCGCCGGCGGTCCGAAGGGGGCGGTCGTGATCATCGACGATGGCCAGACGGAGCGCCTGATCAGCCGCAAGATCGACTCGACCGGGCCAATCGGACCTGAGATCGCCATCAACGGCGACACCACGGTGTTCCTCCCCGACATCACCACCGACTCCAGCGGGGCGTTTCACGCCGTCTGGCTGAACACGCGCCAGTACGTGATGTACACCTATTCGCCGAACGGCACCACCTGGACGACCCCGCGGCGGATCATCGACATCGGCGATGCAAACCAGACGTCGTACCCCCGAGTCGCCGTCGGCGGACCCCGCAACACCCACGGCGCGATCCTCTGGCAGGGCGGCGGCGCGACCAAGGTCACCACGTTCGCCACCGACGCAGTCGAGCCGACATGTGGTGGATCGTCGAAGTTCGTCCCGCTCGCGCCGCAGCGGGTGTTCGACAGTCGCCCCAGAACCTCCGCCCCCGGACCCAAGGGCGTCATCGCCGTCGGTGGCACCGTTGACATTCAGGTCGGCGGGGTCGCGGGAGTGCCAACGAACGCCACCGCCGTCGTGATGAACACCACCATCACCGCCTCGCTCGGCGACGGGTATGTCACCGCCTTCCCGACCGGGACACCGCAACCGAACGCGTCGAATCTCAACATCCAGGCCGGCGGCACGGCGCCGAACCTCGTCACCGTGCCGCTGGGCACGGGTGGCAAGGTCTCGTTGTTTGCCAGCGCCGGGGGTCATCTGCTGGCCGACGTGGCCGGCTACTACGTTGCATCTCCCGGTCCGTCGACCGATGGGCGCTACGTGCCCATCTCCCCTGGCCGCCTCTTCGATACCCGACCTCCCGCCCCCGGTCCCGGGCCGAAGGGCTTCGTTGCGGCCGGCGCGTCGATCGACGTGCAGATCGGTGGGGTGGCCGGGGTGCCATCTGCGGGTGTGGGGGCCGTGGCGATCAATCTCACGGCGACCTCTGCCGGCGGTGAGGGTTACATCACTGCGTGGCCCGCCGGAACCACTCAGCCGAACGCCTCGGTACTCAACCTCACCGGTCCCGGGCATACCGCGCCCAACCTGGTGGTCATTCCGCTCGGAGCCGCCGGCAAGGTCAGCCTGTTCTCGTCCGCGGGGGCCGATCTGCTCGCCGATGTCGTTGGCTACTACACCGATACGACCGCTTCGGCCGCCACCAGCGGCCTATTCATTCCGTGCACCCCCTTGCGGCTCTTCGACACCCGCGCCGGGGCCGGCGGCTTCGGCCCGAAAGGCACGATTCCCAAAGCGGGAACCATTGCGGTGTCAACATCCGGGACCAACGGTGTGCCGTATGGTGCTATCGCCGTGGCGATGAACGTCACCGCCATTGGGGCCACGGCGCCGGGCTATGTGACCGTTTGGCCCGACGGAATTCAACCGTTGGTGTCGTCGCTCAACCTGACCTTCGCCGGGGAGACCCGCCCGAACGCCGTGACGATGGCTCCGGGGGCCGACGGCTTCATCCGGTTCTTCACCTCCGACGGGGCCGACATGCTCGTCGACACGTCCGGCTACTTCCGCAGCTGACCGATCGCACCCGGTCCGATCGTCGGGGCACGACCCGGGCGATCGGACAACCGGGCGGTTGCGGCGCGGGGCGAGTACGATCTCGTCTCCGTCATGGACTCCGCGCCACTCGTCGAGCGTCTCGCCGCACCATTCGTCGCTCAGTTGCTGCGCCACGATCTCCCTGGGCTTCCGTCCGCGCACCTCGACGACACCGTGAAGTTCATCCGTCGCCGCTTCAGCAGCCTGCCCAGCTTCGTCCGCTTCGGGGTCACGGTCATCGGCGCAGTGGTGCGAGCGATCTCGATCGGCCCGGCTGAGCAGCCCGTTCTGCGCTTCCTCGCCGCCCGGCCGTTGCCGCTGTTCGGCGAGTACGTCCGCCTCACCCGGTCGCTCGGCTATGCCTACATCTGGGAAACGTGGCCCGACACCCTGGCCGACGGGACGCCGTCATGAGCGCAGCGAATGCCAACCGACCGAGAGCCAGCGAATCGCGTGGCGACGGGGTCCGGAGGCGCAGCCCCGGAGAAGACCGGAACGCAGATCGGAGCCTCGACTGCGAGATTCTGATCGTCGGCTCCGGCGCAGGCGGGTCTACGACGGCAACGGTGCTGGCTGAGGCCGGTTTTGATGTCCTGATCGCCGAAGAGGGCGCATGGGTCGATCAGGGTTCGGTGATTCCGTTCTCGCTCGCCCAGATGGATTCGCAATACCGCTCGGGTGGGGTGACGGTCGCCCTGGGCGCTCCGTCGATCGCCTACACCGAAGGCCGCTGTGCCGGGGGCGGCACCGAGGTCAACTCGGGGCTCTACCGCCGACCACCGGGCGAGGTGATCGACCGGTGGCGCTCGCAGTACCAGATCCGCGATCTCGACCCCGCCGAACTCGACTCGATCGCCGACGAGGTGGAAAAGGAACTGTCGGTCTGCCTGACCCCGGGTACACCATCGGAGCCGAGCCGGATTCTGCGCGACGGCGCCGAGGCCCTCGGCTGGCAAAACTCCGAGATCCCCCGCTGGATGACCTATCCCGAGGGCACCACCGGGTTCCGGGGCGAGCGCCAGTCGATGACCCGCACCTACCTGCCGCGAGCGATGGCCGCCGGGGCGCGGCTCGTCACCGGTCTGACGATCGACCGACTCATCACGTCCAACGGCCGGGCGACGTCGGCCACTGCGCGCCAGGACGGACGACCAGTCACCGTGCGATTCCGCCACGTGATCGTCTGCGGCGGGGCCATCCAAACCCCGGCCTTGCTACAGCGGTCGGGCATTCGCAAGCACATCGGACGGTCACTCGCCGTCCATCCGACGGTGAAACTGGCCGCCCGCTTCGACCACGAAGTGAACGTGCCCGACGACGTGCCGGTGCATCAGGTGAAGGAGTTCGCCCCGGCCCTCTCGTTCGGCGGCTCAGCCTCGAACCCCGGCCTGGTGGCGTTGTCGCTGTCGGACAGCTGGCGGGATTTCGCCCCGGCGGTCGAGGCCTGGCCATCGATCAGCGTGTACTACGCGGCCATCACTTCCGAGGGCCGTGGCGTGGTGCAAGCCGTACCCGGCATGCGCGATCCGATCGTCACCTACCGGTTGACCAGGCGCGATAAAGATCTGCTCCGCAGCGGCCTCGCCCGCCTGGCGCTGCTGATGTTGGCCGCCGGGGCGCAGGAGGTCTATCCCTCGTTCCGCGGCGCGCCGATCGTGCGCAACCGTGGTGACCTGGCTACTCTCCAGGAGCGCTTCGCCGCGGCCAAGGCCTCGGTGATGACCGTGCATCTCTGTTCAACGGTGCCGTTGGGCGAGGATCGGTCGCGTTGCGGTGCCGATTCGTACGGGCGGGTTCACGGTTACCCGAATGTTTTTGTCAACGACGCTTCGTTGTTACCCGACGCCCCGGGGGTCAACCCGCAGGGGTCTGTGATGGCGCTCGCCATCCGCAATGCCCGGCACTTTGCCAGAACGGAACGCCCCCGTGGCTGACTCGCCCATCTCGGTCCTCGGACCGCGCCCGATCCCCGAGCACACGATCATCACCGGCGCCGCCGGGTGGCTCGGCCAAGGGTTGTGCAATCTGCTCACCGACCCGACGAGCCGCTACTACCGCCCGACACCGATCACCGGCATCGTGCGTAACTCCGAAGAGGCCGCGCTGCTCGCTGGTATCGCCGGGGTGACCACGTTGATCGGCGACGTCACCGACGCCTCGGCGATGCTCAACGCGCTCGCCGATGCCGACGCCGGGCCGACCACCGACCTGATCCACACCGCCGGCGTGATCCACCCGGTTCGACTGTCGGACTTCGAGGCGATCAACGCCGGAGGCACCCGCAACGTGGTCGAGGCCGCCGCCAAGGCCGGCGTGCGCCGGATGGTCCACGTGTCGTCGAACTCGCCGTTCGGGCTCAACCCCGACCGCAACGACACCTTCCGCCACGAGGAGCCGTACCGGCCCTACCTGGGCTACGGCCTCTCGAAAATGCGCGGTGAACAGGCCGTTTCCGACGCCTGCCGGGCCGGGATACTCGACGCGGTGATGGTCCGCCCGCCGTGGTTCTACGGCCCGTGGCAGCCATTACGCCAGACGACGTTCTTCAAGATGGTCGGCTCGGGCAAGTTCCCGATGTTCGGCGGTGGGCGTCAACGGCGGTCGATGGTCTACATCGAGAACCTCGTGCAGGGCATTGTGCGCGCCGAACTCTCGGACGCCTCGCCCGGCAGCGCGTGGTGGGTCGCCGACGCACAGGCCTACACCGTCGCCGAGATCGTCTCGACCGTCCAGGCGGCACGGCGAGCCGAGGGTTTGCAGTCGAAGGACGGCGGCATCAAAGTGCCCCAATTCGTCGCCGGCGGGGCCGTCGCCGCCGACAGACTGCTGCAGCGGTTCGGTAAGTACAAGCAGGAGATCCACGTGCTCGGCGAGATGGGGGCGACGATCGCCTGCGACATCTCCGTGACCCGCGCCGAGTTGGGATACGACCCCGAGATCGACCTGCTCGAAGGCATGCGCCGCTCCATCCGCTGGTGCCAGGCCCGGGGCATCGACCTCGGATGAAGGCTTTGGTAACCGGCGGCAGCGGCTACTTCGGAGCACTGGTCGTCGACAACCTGCTCCGCCAGGGCTACGACGTCCGCGTGCTCGACCTCAACGACACCGACTCTGCGTCTTCAGCTGTCGAGATGGTCCGCGGCGACATCCGCTCGTACTCGACGGTTCGCGCCGCGTGCGAGGGCGTGGACGTGGTGTTCAACAACGTCGCCCAGGTGCCGCTGGCCAAGGACGAGACGTTGCTCCGCACCGTCAACGTCGACGGCACCATCGTGCTGCTGGACGCGGCGCGCGACGCCGGAGTCGCCAAGGTCGTCCACACCTCGTCGAGCGCGATCTTCGGAATTCCGTCGTCGAATCCGGTGCTACCGACCACCGCCCCGAACCCCCAGGAGTCCTACGGCCGAGCCAAGCTCGCCGCCGAATGGGCCTGCTTGGAAGCGGTTTCGCGCGGGTTGGACGTCTCGATCGTGCGGCCCCGCACCATCCTCGGCCACGGTCGGCTGGGGATCTTCGGGATCCTGTTCGACTGGATCGCCGACGGTGCCGACGTGTTCGTACTCGGCGGCGGGGCCAACAAGTACCAGTTTGTCCAAGCCGACGACCTCGCCGACCTCTGCATCCGAGCCTCGTTGAAATCGGGACCCGGCCTGTTCAACGGCGGCACCGACCGCTTCGGCACGATGCGCGAAACCCTCGAATCGGTCTGCACTCACGCCGGCACGGGATCGCGCGTTCGCAGCCTCCCGGCGCGTCCCACATCCCTTGCGATGCAAGGCGCCGCCGGGTTGAAACTCGCCCCCTTCGCCCCCTACCACTGGATCATGTACAGCCGCTCCATGTGGTTCGACATCGACCACGCCCGCGACCAACTCGGCTGGCAACCTGCGTACAGCAACGCCGACATGTTCGCCCAGTCCTACGACTGGTTCCTCACCAACCGAGCCACCACCGGCTCCGAGGAGTCCGGCAAATCGCATCACCGCCGCTCCGCCCGCCAGGGTGCCCTACGAGTGTTGAAATCGGCCACGCGGCTGCTGCCAGGCTGACTCGGCTCAACCGCCGGCACCGAACTCACCGAACTACCGCTGCCAGGCGAACACCGGGCGAAGCGTCGCTGGCGGCTTGACCCCCCCGGGGGCTAAAGGCACTGCTGACCACGCCCAGTTGGGTCGGGATGCTGCACTCGAACGAGTGCTCTGTGGCCACCCGCCATCTCGAGTCGTGATGCCACCGCGGGGTAGCGGGTCAACGGGGACGGACGAGGCTATGTCAGGAAATGGACGCGCCAACGTGACCCGTTGCACCGCTGGGAGAGTCCGCCGCGAGCCATCGTCACTCTTCGCTATGGAAGCATTCGGTCCGTGCATCAAGAATCACTGGACTACTACGCTATGCCGGGCCGCTTCACCAGGCTTGACGGCGACGACGGCTCGGCCGCTGCCGGCATTGGGGATGATCGCGAGATTCGGCGGGTCGTCGAGATCGTTCAGGGGTTGTTGATCTACGACACGGTTGCTCAGCCGTTCTATGGCGTCGAGCTGACATCGACCCAGGCCGACGCGATTCACGAACGCGACACGGCCCGGCTGTTGGCCATCGTCCGGGCGGTCGACGATCGCCCGCTCGATGAAGCTCGACCACCGGCCAGTCGCGTTGGGGCCCGGTGTCACGCCTTCAGCCGGCTCACGGTCGCTCTGCTTCGG
>JANNNL010000583.1:0-1303 GCA_031398525.1 Actinomycetes bacterium
GCGGGCCGGAGCGGGCGTACTCAGCCGCGACGACGTATTACCGGGCGTCATCGACATTGTCACCGAGGTCAAGGTCGAAGCGGTCTTCGATGACGGAACACGGCTGGTCGTGGTGCGCGACCCGTTCGGCCCGGACCCCTCGGGACTGGGGGCCGGTGCCCCCGGGGCGGTCACCACCGCACCGGTGTCCGCTCGGCCGGCCGCGATCGTGACCATCAAGGTGGTCAACACCTCCGACGTGCCGGTGAGTATCACCTCGCATTTCCACTTCTTCGAGGTCAACAGCCGTCTCGACTTCGATCGCCGTGCGGCCTATGGCATGCGGTTGGCGATTCCGGCGGGGGCCGCGTTGCGTTTCGATCCCGGCGTTTCGGTCGCTGCGCCCCTTCAACCGATCGGTGGGGAGCGGATCGCCATCGGGTTCGCCGGCCTCGTCGACGGCCCACTCGACGCGCCCGGCGCGCTCGACGCGGCGCTGGCTCGGGCCGCGGCGAACGGCTACCTGGGGGCCGAGCGATGACCGGCACCGACCACCTTGGCTCGCACTCCGACCCCGGCGACATCCTTCCCGACGACTACGCGGCGATCTATGGAACGACCGTTGGCGACCGCATTCGCCTCGGCGACACCGGCCTGGTCATCGAGGTCGAATTCGACGCGCAACAACGCGGCGACGAGTTCCTCGCCGGGTTCGCCAAGACCGCCCGTGACGGCCTGGCCCTCCAGGGCGCATCGGTGCGCGATACCTGTGACCTGGTCATTTCCAACGTCGTCGTCATCGACGCGATGCAAGGCATCGGCAAGGTGTCGATCGGCATCCGGGAGGGTCGCATCTGTTCGATCGGACGCGCCGGCAACCCCCACACCCTCGATGGGGTCGACGTCGTCGTCGGCACGGGCACCACGATCGTGTCGGGCGAAGGACTGATCGCCACGGCCGGGGCAATAGACACCCATGTCCACCTCTTGTCACCGCGGATCATCGAGGCGTCGCTTGCCTCGGGAGTCACGACGATCATCGGGCAGGAGTTCGGGCCGGTGTGGGGGGTCGGCGTCAACTCGCCGTGGGCCTTGCGCCACGCCTTCAACGCCTTCGACGCCTGGCCGGTGAACGTGGGATTCCTCGCTCGCGGTTCGTCCTCGGTGGCCGCTCCGCTCATCGAAGCCCTGGTCGAGGGAGGAGCCTGCGGGTTCAAGGTTCACGAAGACATGGGGGCTCACACTCGGGCGCTCGACACCGCCCTGCGGGTCGCCGACGATCATGACGTGCAGGTCGCGCTGCACACCGACGGGCTCAACGAAT
>JANNNL010000712.1:0-11391 GCA_031398525.1 Actinomycetes bacterium
CTTGCACGACGGTCATGAGCTCTGCTCGTGGCCGGTCAGCGGCGCGAGCGCCAGCGAGCCCGATGACGATGGGGTTCGGGGGCGCAGCCCCCGGGCGAGAACGGTCATTTGGTGTCCTCCAACAGAATGCGGCGGGCTTCGGTGATCTCCTCGATGGCTCCTGACGCCTCGGTCTCGTCGCCGCCGAAGTCGGGGTGGACATCGCGCAACCGGTCTCGGAACCGCCCGAGGATCTGCTTTTTGGTCGGCTTCGAGGTGCCCAGGGGGAAGCCGAGCAATTCCAGC
Source organism: Actinomycetes bacterium (assembly GCA_031398525.1). Lineage (GTDB taxonomy): Bacteria > Actinomycetota > Acidimicrobiia > Acidimicrobiales > Ilumatobacteraceae > JANMJD01. Next base: position 286 of record JANNNL010000712.1, read on the forward strand.
GCCCACGCCCGCGGGTCGGCCAACGCCGACAATGACGCCGCACGCGACCCGGCGAGGTGCGAGATCAGCGACGGACCGATCGGGCCCCGCCACCCAAGCGCCTTGTGGAGTACCGAGGTCAAGGAGAACCGGGCACCAAACTCGATCCGTTCGACCGCATAGATCGCCCCGAGCACCTGTTGCATCGGCGAGCCCTGGTTGGCGAAGTCGAAGGTGAGTTCGTCGTTCAACCCGACGAGCCGGTGGGTACTGCGGGCCAACCCCTGGCGATCGGCCTGGAATCGATGGCGCAGGCGCGGTTGGACGATCCGTTCGCCGCGACTGAGCTGATCGACGAGCCGATGCAGATCGGGAATCTCGTCGTCGTCGGCCTCGCGCACGTGGTGGGCCACTACGGCACCGAGGAGCAATCCACCCAGCCCGGGGGCGGGGTCACATGGCAAGACGAGATGTCCGAGCGCGACCCGCCGGGTGGGGGTCATCGGGCGCGAATGCCACACCTCCAATTCAGCGAGGAGGGTCGGGTCGGGTGCCGCCATGAGAGGGTCAGGCAGAGCGTCGGGTCAGACGTACGGGCGCAGCAGGTCGTGGAGTTGTTCGGCGCTGCGCTCAGCCTCGGCGTGAAGTACGCCGTCTTCTGCACCGATGGCATCGGCCAAGGCGTCGGCGGCGGCCATTGCCTTGTGCCACACGGCGATGTCGATGCCGAACGGCGGACGCTCAGGGTCGGCCTCTTCCAGCGACTCGGCCAAGCGCTGCAGACCCTCACCGTCGACCACGTCGTGGCGCAGTCGGGTGGCCGCCAGGAACAACGATTCGAGCACTTCGAACGAGGTTTCTTCGCCATCGTCGGCGAGCGAAGCTGGGTCGCCACCCTCCTCGATGTCGTCGAGGATGTCGTCGACCACCGCCTCGTCTTCCGCCGGGACGAGCAGCAGATCACCCTCCCAGGCGTGAGCCACTCCGGCCTCGGTCAGCCGCTCGACGACCAAGGCGCGCTCTTGGGTCGGCCACTCGGTCATGTCGTACTCGGTCTGGGCGCCCTCTTGGAGCGGCGCGGCAGGAGCCTGCTGCTCGATCGGCTCGATCAGACGGTCGACCGCAGCTTCGTGGTCGATGTGGACGATGAGATCCTCGCCGTTCCAGGTGTGGGGGAAACCCGACTCGGCCATGGCCTCAGCAACATTGGTGCGCTGATCCAGCGTCCAGGTGGCCAGTTCGTAGACGACCTGCTGATCTTCGGGGAGCAAGCGCAGGTCTTCGATTGCCGAGGGATCGACGAGCGCAACCCCGCAATCGGAGCAGGTGGTGGCCCACTCGACGAATTCCTCACCGCAGACGGGGCACAACCGATTGGCCATCGTTCTTCCGTTCCCTGGGTTCATGCGGCGGGGTCGCCGGGTCACGCCGAGCGACTTCCCGGCGATCAGAGGGTACCTGCGGTGCGATGCCCAGGGCTACCAACTTGCGCGGTACGTTGGCGCTCTATGTCGAATCGCCAGGCCCCCGACCGGAACCTCGCTCTCGAGTTGGTCCGCGTGACCGAATCGGCCGCACTTGCCGCCTCCCGTTGGGTCGGTCGAGGCGACAAGGTCGGTGCCGACGGCGCCGCCGTCGAAGCGATGCGCACCGTGCTGTCCACCGTGTCGATGAAGGGCATCGTGGTGATCGGCGAGGGCGAGAAAGACGAAGCCCCGATGCTGTTCAACGGCGAGATCGTCGGTGACGGTTCCGAGCCGTTGACCGACGTCGCCGTCGACCCGATCGATGGCACCACGCTCACCGCCCTCGGCCGGGGCAATGCGCTGGCGGTCATCGCCGTGTCGGATCGCGGCACGATGTTCAACCCCGGCCCATGCGTCTACATGGAGAAGATCGCCGTCGGCCCCGACGCGGTCGGCGCGATCGACATCACCGCGTCGGCGACTCAGAACCTGCGGTGGGTCGCCAAGGCCAAGCGCGAGTCGGTGCGCGATCTGACCGTGGTGATTCTCGACCGGCCTCGCCATGCCGAGTTGATCTCGGAGGTTCGCTCGACCGGGGCGCGTATCCGCCTGATCTCCGACGGCGACATCTTCGGCGGCATCGCCACGGCCTGGCCCGACGCCGGCGTCGATGTTTTGATCGGCATCGGCGGCACGCCCGAGGGAGTGGTGACGGCTGCCGCCCTGAAGTGCATGGGCGGCGAGATCCAGGGCCGCCTCTGGGCCCGCGACGACGCCGAGCGGGAGACCGCGATCGAGTTGGGCTACGACCTCGACAAGATACTGTTAACCGACGACCTGGTGTCCGGCGACAACTGCTTCTTCGCCGCCACCGGCGTGACCGACGGCGACCTGCTCAAAGGCGTCCACTTCGACTCGCGTGGGGCGTCGACCCAGTCGCTGGTGATGCGCTCGCGCTCGGGCACCGTCCGCCTGATCAACGCCACCCACCACCTCGACAAACTCGCCAGCTTCTCCGCCATCGACTACGTCTGAGACTCCCTCGTCGTGTGATTCGGCGAGGAAAGGCTCAGTATCTGGGCGTTTGCCTCCTGAGAAGTACGGTCCGGTCATGATCTCCGTCGAGGACTTTCAGGCTCAGGCCCGCGCGTGGCTGGCGACGAATCGCGCCGGGGCACCGCGGGACTACGGGGCGATCTGTCCGCCGGACTTGATCGACGCGGGGATCGCCTGGCAGCGCAGACTCGGTGAGGCCGGATACGCGGGCATCCACTGGCCGGTCGAGCATGGTGGGCACGGGCTGACGGTCGCCCACAACGCGGCGTGGATGTTGGAATGTGCGCTGGCCGGTGTGCCGCCGGTTGTCAACATGGTCGGGCTCGTGCTCACGGGTGGCGCCTTGCTTCGCTACGGCTCCCCCGAGCAGCAGTCCACCCACCTGCGGGCGACGTTGCGGGCTGATCATGTGTGGTGTCAGTTGTTCTCTGAGCCCGGAGCGGGCTCCGATCTCGGCGGGTTGAGCACCCGGGCCGAGCGTGATGGCGACCGGTTCATCGTCAATGGACAAAAGGTGTGGTGCTCGGGCGGGCGGTACTCGAACTACGGGATCTTGATGGCCCGCACCAACTCCGAGGCCGCCAAGCACGAGGGCATCTCGTTCTTCCTCTGCGACATGAGCCTGCCGGGCATCGAGGTTCGGCCGCTGAAGCAGATGACCGGCGAGTCGGAGTTCGACGAGGTGTTCTTCACCGACGTCGCCCTGCCCGCCGATGCCCTGCTCGGCCCGCTGCATGGCGGCTGGGGCGTCGGGATGGCCGTGTTGACCAGCGAACGCGGCCACATCGGCACGGCCGTGATCGGACTCGAACGACGGCTCGAATCGATGTCCCGCCTGGCCGAGGGACGTACGTTGAGCGCACCCGATCGGCAGCGGTTGACGACGCAACTGTCGAAGGGAATGGCCCTCAAGGCGATGGCGCAGCGCCAGGGTCCGATCGCCTCGACGGCCGCGTCGCTGATGAAACTGGGGATCACCGAGATGATGTTCGACGTCGCCATGCTGCGCGGCGACATCGCCGGCATTGAGGCATCGCTCGACGGGCCCGACGCGTTTGGCATGCTTGGCGCACCGGGAGGCCGAATCGCCGGAGGAACCAGCCAGGTGCAACGCAACATCATCGGCGAACGCCTCCTCGGCCTCCCCCGAGAACCGCGCTCACCCGTACCGAAAGACTGATTGGACATGATGAACGAAAGCAACGAACCCCAAAGCGGAGCTATCGCCAGGACCGGCCGACACTTCAACGCCACGGTGATCGTACTACTGGTCGTGGCGGCCGTCACCGTGTTGTTCGTCTTCCAGAACCGCGAGTTCGTCGGGATCGACTTCCTCTTCTTCGAAATCCGCAACCGGGTGTGGACGGCGATTGCCTTCTCGATCGGCCTCGGCATCCTGCTCGACCGCCTCTTTATCCGCTGGTGGGGCAAGCGCAAGGCCGCCAAAAACGCCGAGTGAAACTTGGGTCAGTTCATCATCGTGGCGACGACTTGGGCACCGTGATGGTGGATGACCTTCCACTGCCCTGACTCGTTGCGCACGAACAGGTTGACGGCCGCGACCGTCCCTCGAGGGCCTTCAACGGCGAGCAGGTTCTCGGTGCAGTGCACCCAGCCGACGTTGCCGCGCACCAGCGCCCGCTCGTCGGTGAGTATGAACTGCATCGCTCCACCGTGACGCAAAATGCCCTCCCACGAGCGACGCACGTCGGTCCAGCCGTGCAGCGTCGGCCACCCCGGATGCGTACAGCTCACGTCATCGGAGTGCTCCCACAACGCCAGCATCCCCCCGGCCGAGCCCGCCTCGAACGCCGCATAGAACTCCGTGTTCAGCGCAATCACCTGATCCAAGTCGGTCGACATGACTCGCAGCGTACGCGGCGGCGTGCGTGTTCGATTTCTGTCGGTGGGCGACGAAAATCGAACGTGCCCGACGTGGGTTACCCGCCCGCGACCAGCAGGCTCGATACGACGAGGCGAGCGAACAGAGTCAATCGCACAACTGTGACGTACCCCTTCGGTACGGTGTGATCCATGGCCCACGTCGTCCCCACCAGCCTCTCGCCGTCCCGGGTCGACGCGTTCATCAACTGCCCGATGCAGTTCCGGTTCGCTTCCATCGAGCGCCTCCCCGAACCGCCGAGCCCGCATGCCACCAAGGGCTCGCTCGTCCACCGGGCCTTGGAGCTGTTGATGTGCCGCCCCGCATCTACTCGTGGCGGCGACGCTCTCCAGGAATGCCTCGACCAAGCGGCGTTCGAGTTTCTCAGCGACCCCGAGTACGTCGGGCTCAACCTGTCCGAGGCGGCCACCGAGACGTTCCTCGCCGATGCCGCCGCACTGATCCGTAACTATCTCGCGATGGAAGACCCGACGCAGGTCCGAGATATCGGCCTTGAGCTGCGCTTAGAGGCCAAGGTCGGCGACCTGACGTTGCGCGGCATCATCGACCGGCTTGATCTCACCCCTGACGGTGAGTTGATCGTCACCGACTACAAGACCGGCCGCCCACCGATGCGCGACCGTGAGCAGGGCAAGCTCGGTGGAGTTAACTTCTACGCATTCCTGTGCCAGGAGGTGCTGGGCCGCAAGCCCGATCGCATCCGGCTGATGTACCTGCGCACCGGTGAGACGATCGAGGCAATCCCGACCGATCGGTCGATCAAGTTCCTCCACCAACGCACCACCGCCGTCTGGCAGGCCGTCGCCAAGGCGTGCACCACCGACGACTTCCGGCCTCGACCGAGCAATCTGTGCAAGTCGTGCTCCTACCAGCAGTGGTGCCCGGCCTTCGGCGGCAACCCCGAACTCGCCGCCGTCGAAGCTCCAGGCGTGTTCGCTACGCTGACGGCGACCCCGGCGCCCACCGCCGCATGAGTAGCACGGCGCCTCCCGGGCTCGGTGCGCTCGGCCCGCAGATCGCCGCGTTCGACGAGTGGGCCGACGCGCAGCTTGAACGGCTGCGCGGCAACCCGGTAGCCGACAAGGTGTTCACCACCGCCAGCCACCTCGGCGACATGAGCGTGATCTGGCATCTCGTCTCGGTGGCCCGCACCGTCGGCGGGGCACCGCCCGTCGAGGCGTTGCGACTCTCGGCGCTGATTGGGGCCGAGTCGCTCGTGCTCAACCAGGGCATCAAGCGACTGTTCCGCCGCCAGCGGCCGACCATTGCCGGTGACGAGCGGTTCGACGTCCGCCAGCCGAGCACGTCGAGTTTCCCGAGCGGCCACGCCTCATCGGCGATGTTCGCGGCCACCCTGCTCACTCGTCTCGATCGCCGCCGGGCACCGCTCTGGTATGCGATCGCCGGGATCGTGGCGTTGAGCAGACCATACGTCCGCATTCACCACGCCTCCGACATCGTCGGCGGGGCCATCGTCGGCAGGCTCCTCGCCCGCCTCGCGATGCCCGTTTTGCGAATCAACCGGGCAACCCGTTGAGATGAACGGGTTACCCGGTCTGAGTAGCCGCGGCCCGAATTTCACTCATCGAGTAACACCTGGTCGATGGTGAACTTGGCGACGTTGGCGAGGACCGGGTTGGTCGTGCCGTAGTACGCCAACGCGTCCAACCCCCACGAGATCGCCCACCCCGCCAAAATCGATCACCCCAGCCAGGTGCCCGCTGTTGACGAGCAGGTTTCCCGGGAGCAGGTCGCCGTGGATCCAGCGGCCCGGTTGCGACCACTCGGGGGTGCTCAGCGCACCGTCCCATACCCTCACCGCCCGGTCGACGTCGATGACATCAGCCAACGCCACCAGACACCCCCGGGCACGGGTATCGCGCCACGCCAACGGTACCCCACGACCGAAGTTGTGGTGGCCGGGCCTCGGGCCATCGGTTGGATCTACGCCCCGCAGCGCCCCGATGAAGGAGGCCAACTGACTCGCTGCGAGCCGCTGATCGACGAACGGTGACACGATCGCATCGTGGCCATCGAGCCACCGGCAGACCGACCAATCGAACGGATACTCCTCGCTCGGGCACCCTGCGGCGACCGGTTCGGGCACCGGCAACGGTAAGTACGGGGCCAAGAACGGCAACCACCGTTGTTCCTTGACCACCTGCGCGGCCGTCCGGGCCAGGCGTGGCAGTCGCGCCACCAGCCATTCCCCCATCCGGTACAACGCCAGCCCCCGTGCAGCGGGGGTCACGACGGCATCATCTCCTCAATGTACGGTGCAGGCATGTCGAGCCTCAACCATCGCATCACCCTCGCCCATCGACCGGTCGGCACCGTGGTGAGTTCGTGCTTCGGCGCCGACGACGTCGAGATTCCGTCCCCCGGCCCCGGTGAGGTGTTGGTCGAGACGACCTGGCTGTCAATCGACCCGACGATCCGGGGTTGGATGGCGTACGACACGTACCTACCGGCCATCGAGATTGGAGCCCCGATTCGCAGCGCCGGCCTGGGCAAGGTAATTGAATCGAACGTCGACACCATCCCCGTCGGCTCGACGGTGTTCGGCATGACCGGCTGGCAGCAGTACACGATGATGGACGCGACGGCCCGGGTGATCCCCGACATCGTCCCGCCCGACGCGGCGCTCAGCGTGTTCGGCGTCACCGGCCTTACCGCCTACTTCGGTCTGCTCGATGTCGGCCGCCCCGTCGAGGGTGACACCGTGCTGGTGTCGGGCGCGGCCGGGGCGACCGGTTCGATCGTCGGGCAGATCGCCAAGATCAAAGGCTGCCGGGTCGTCGGCATCGCCGGGTCGGACGAGAAGTGCGCCTGGCTCACCGACGAACTCGGTTTCGACGCGGCGATCAACTACCGCACCGCCGATGTCGCTACCGCGATTCATACCACCTGTCCGAAGGGTGTCGACGTGTTCTTCGACAACGTCGGTGGCGACATTCTCGATGCTGCCCTCGCCAACCTGGCGTTGCGCGGCCGGATCGTCTTGTGTGGGGCGATTTCGCAGTACAACGACACCGAGCTGCGCCCCGGCCCGCGCAACCTGTTGAACCTGATCAGCCGGCGCGGCCGGATGGAAGGGTTCATCATCCTCGACTACCTCGACCGCGCCGATCAGGCCACCACCGACCTGGTCAGCTGGGTGATGGGCGGACAGGTGAAGTATGAGGTCGACATCGTCGATGGCCTCGACAACGCTCCCACGGCCCTCGACCGGTTGTTCAGCGGCGCCAACCACGGCAAGGTCATGGTCAGGCTGTAGTCCGCGCCCATCAACGGCACCAACACGGCACGAAGTAGGTTTGGCGACCATGTCGGATCTGCCGCACCTCAATCGTCGAATGTCCGATGCCGAAGGTCTGATGTGGCGGCTGGAGAAAGACCCTCACCTGTCGTCGACGTTTGCCAATGTCACGATTCTCGACACCAAGCCCGATGTCGAGCGACTGCGGCGGCGTATGGAGCGGGCGATTCAGGTCGTTCCTCGGTTGCGACAGCGAGTGCAGCCCGCCCCGGCCAACCTGTCGGCCCCGCTGTGGGTCGACGACCCTGAATTCGACATCAACTACCACGTCCGCCACATTGCGCTGCCAAAGCCTGGCAATCTGCGCCAATTGCTCGACCTCTCGACCCTGATCACCCACGATCCCTTCGATCGCACCCGACCGTTGTGGCAGTTCTACGTGGTCGACGGCTTGGCCAAGGGCCGCAGCGCGCTGGTTCAGAAACTCCACCACACGATCACCGACGGTGAAGGCGGGGTACGGCTGTCGCTCGAATTCCTCGATTTCGCCCGCGACGCTCCTGAGTCCCCCGCCCTCGACGCCGACACGATCGCAGCGCTCAGCGACCCCGCCCCGCCCGGCAACCACAACGATCTGCTCCGTGACCTGTTCGCTGGCAGCCTGAAGCTTCCGCTCAGCCTGCTCGGCCAGATCAAGGATCTGCTGGCCAATCCCACCCAGATTCCGGCAACCGGCAACGCGGCAGCAGATGCAGTTCGCGGCATTGTCAGCCAACTGTCCGAGACCGATCATGCCCGTTCGCCGCTGTGGACCCAACGGTCGTTGCATCGTCGTCTTGAGGTATTGCAAGCTCCGTTCGACGCCACGAGAGGTGCGGCCAAACGGCTCGGCGGCACCCTGAACACCGCGTTCATCACCGCGGCGGCCCATGCCGCGTCGGGTTATCACGAGCAGATGGGCTATCCCGTCGAGATGCTGCGCACGTCAATGGCGATCAGTACCCGATCGAAGTCAGGTTCTACGAAGTCCACCGCCGGCGGCAATGCGTTCTCGCTCGCCCGGATGCTCGTACCGACGTCGCCGATGCCGATTGCCGACCGGTTCGAGGCGATCACCAACTCGATTCACGCAGCCCGCGAGAATTCCGCGTCGGCGAGTCTCGATGCGTTGGCGTCGATGGCCGCGACCCTGCCGACCTCGGTCATCACCCGTTTGGCCCGCCAACAAGCGCAGACCGTCGACTTTGCCACGTCGAACGTGCGGGCTTCTCCGATCCCGCTCTACGTCGCCGGAGCGCAGATCTTGGAGAACTACCCCGTCGGGCCACTCGCCGGGGTGGCGTTCAATCTCACGTTGTTGTCGTACGTCGGCAGCCTCGATATGGGTCTGCACATCGACTCGGCCGCCGTAGAACATCCAGAGCTACTGCGCGACTTGATTACCGCCGCGTTCAACGAACTCGCTGCGGCGTAGCCGCAGCGGCCCGATCGGTCGTGCTCAGACGGCCGTCGGAGCGGGAACCGGTGACGTCAGCAGACAGCGGACATCGAGCAACAGGTCGGCAACCTCATCGGTTGACACCAGTTCGCGGTTCAACATCTCGGCGAGCGCCTTGTCGATCACGGACAGCGCCTCTGAGATCACAGCCGCCGCTTCGCGAGTCTCGGTCATCGCTCCTCCAGAGAACGTGGGTGCCCCCGAGGTGGGAGCAATATGCAGCGTACCCTGATGGCGGCTGACTTGCGGGTCATCGTACCGATCAGGTAACGGAACCTCGTGCTCACAACGTCCGACGACCACGACATGCGTCACGCGGTGAACGCCACTGCGACCTACGATCGGACCATGGATCTCGCCGGGAACGTTGTCGTTGTTACAGGCTCTGCCGGAGGGATCGGTCGGGCGCTCGCCCGTGGGTTCCACGCCGCGGGGGCGTCGGGGGTTGTTGTCGCCGACACCAATGCCGCCGGGACCGCGGCGGTCGCCGACGAACTCAACCGCGAGCGCGCTGGCTCGGCAATGGCGCTGACCAGCGACATCTCGACCGAAGAAGGTAACCAGGCCCTGATTGCGGCCGCCGAGGAGCGTTTCGGCCCGATCGATTTGTTCTTCGCCAATGCTGGCGTCGGGGGCGGCACCGACCTCGAAACGCCGCAGAGCGAATGGCGTACCGCCTTCGCCGTCAACATCGAGGCCCACGTGTTCGCCGCCCAACTGTTGGTTCCCGGCTGGGTCGAACGGGGCTATGGGTACTTCTGTTCCACCGCATCGGCCGCTGGACTCCTCACCCAAATCGGATCGTGGCCGTATGCCGTGACCAAGCACGCAGCGGTTGGTTTCGCCGAATGGCTGTCGGTGACCTACGGGGATCGAGGAGTGCGGGTAAGCTGTTTGTGCCCGATGGGAGTCAATACCAACATGCTCAACTCGCCGAACAGCGCGATGGGCTCGAACACCGCTGGTGACGTCGTGCGCGCCGCGGGCGCGGTGCTTGAGCCCGAGGACGTCGCCGAGGTCGTGCTCGCCGGGATCGCCGATGAGCGCTTTCTGCTCCTTCCCCACCCCGAGGTGTTGACCTTCTTGCAGCGCAAGACCGCCGACTACGACCGGTGGCTCGGCGGGATGCGCCGCTTGCAGTCGCGCGTCCAAGGGGCCTGACACCGTGACCATCAAGTCCGTACGAATACGGCGTCACGGATTGGCCGTCGTCGCGGCCATCGCGGCGATGGCCATAGTGCTCACGGGAGGCGGCCCGGCCGCGTCGGGCGCAGCCGCAAAGTCGTTCACGCTGCGGTCGCTCAACGTCGAGGCAACCATCGCCGCCGATGGCGCGATGACCGTGGTCGAGCAGGTCACGTACCGGTTCAACGGGGGCCCATTCACCGTCGGCATCCGAGCGATGTACCCCGACGATCGAGGCCGGGTTGCCGACTTCGCTGCGGCCGAGAACGGTGCGACGCTAGGGACCACCACGCCGGAGAGCAGCATCAGCGGGGAGTGGGAGTGGGAGTTCGACCGATCTGCGACCGATGAGGACCGTACGTTCGAGTTGACCTATTCCGTTCCCCGAGCCGTGGTCATCGGCTCCGACGTCGGCGAGTTGTATTGGCAGTTCCTCGGCAAGGATCACCCGGGCGTCGGGAGGGTTTCGGCGACCATTAATCTTCCTGGATCGTTCACGGCCGCCCGGGTCGATAGCCCGCCCGACGATGCGACCGTGCTGCGGGCCTGGGGTCACGGCCCCCGAGCGGGCCGCGTGGATGTAGGCGGCGAGCAGGTCACGCTGACCGTTGACGACCTACCGCCTGGGCGATTTGTCGAGGCCCGGCTGGCAATCCCGGCCGAGGTATTCACGGGCGATCAAGCATCGGGACCGCGCCTTGCCGACATCCTCGCCGAGGAGGGAGCAGACATCGACCAGACCCTGGCCGACGACGCCGGT
>JANNNL010000071.1:0-2539 GCA_031398525.1 Actinomycetes bacterium
ATCGGCATCAATGCACAAGGCGAAATAATGGGATTATTCTACCGAGACGCGCGAGTTTCGGTCAATCCGATCTTGGCTTCGGCGACCAGGAACGCCGCCTCGGTCGGGTCGCCCTGGATGGTCCAGACCCCGTGGTCATTGCGCAGCGCGGCGTCGTTGGCCAGGCTTCCGCCACCGAGCACGAAGCGCGCTTCGTCAATCAGAGTCTGATCGAGCGGCACCTGGTCATCGAGCGGCCGTCCACCAACCTGCAGTTCACCGATCGGCTCGTAGCCCGAGCCGGTCACATCGACCTCACCCGACGGTGTCACGATCTTCTCGATCGTCATCTCGTTCTTGGTCAACGTGCCGGTCTTGTCGGTACACACCACCGAAGCCGAGCCGAGTGTCTCGACCGACGACAGCTTTTTGACGATCGCCTGTTGGCCGACCATGTGCTGCACCCCGCGGGCCAGGACCACCGACAAGACCGCCGGAAGTCCCTCGGGGACCGCGGCCGCGGCAAGCGAGACACCGATCAGCAGCGCGTCGACCACGTCGCTGGCGCGTTGGATATCGGAGTTCAGAAGCGTTGCGCCGATCACGACGATGGCGATGGCGATGATGGCCACCCCGAGCATCCGACCGATGCGGTCGACCTCTCGCTGCAACGGGGTGCGCTGTTCTTCGGTAGCCCCGAGCAAGCGGGCGATGTTGCCCATCTCGGTACTCATGCCGGTCGAGGTGACGATCGCTCGGCCTCGTCCCCGGGTGACGGCGGTACCGCTGAACACCATGTTCAATCGGTCGCCCAAACCGGCAGGTTCCGTGAGCGTCGCAGCATCTTTCAACACCGCTTCGCTCTCGCCGGTCAGTGAGGCCTCGGCGATCATCAACGACGCCGCCTCGACGAGCCGAGCATCGGCGGCGACTGCATCGCCCTCAGCCAGCAACAGCACATCGCCCGGCACGATCTGCTCGGATGACACTCGTTGCTCGACGCCGTCTCGTACGACGCCGGCAGTGGCGGTTGCCATCCGCTGGAGCGCAGCGACGGCCTGCTCCGCCCGGGCCTCTTGCACATAGCCGAGCACCGCGTTGAGCAGGACGATGACGAGAATTACCAACACCTCGAACGGCACCCCGTCGTGCCCGTCGAGTATCCAGGCGACAAATGAGATGACGACCGCCCCGAACAATAGATAGATCAGCGGGTCGGCGAACTGGGCCGCGAACTTCCGCCACGCCGCGACGGGCGCGTTTCCCACGAGGATGTTTGGTCCGTGCTCAGCCTGACGTTCGCCGACCTCGCTCGTCGTCAGTCCGACTCGGACGTCGGTCCGTTGAGCGGCAACCAGTTCGTCGACGTCCTGACGCCAGGCATCAGCCACTACAGCCTCCTTGAATGTCCGTCAGGACTTGAATGTCCGTCAGGACCGGCAGGTTCGTCTCCTACCCGAGAGCACTGCCGTTGAAACCTGCCAAGACACCGTGAACGGAGGCCTTGCTCGTCGGGACCGACCATGAGCGTTCGGTACGACCATGGCCCGCCTGGGCTTCAAAGACCGACAGTAGGCCGATGAGCCGTGCCGGCTGTCCGCACAGGTTTCGCAATGTCATCGTCATCCCCCGCCGACGTAGCGACTCGCGGGCCGAGGTCAACGCGTCGTATCCCCGGCTGTCCATGAACGTCAGGTCTCCAAGATCAACGACAACGTCGTGGTCGTCACCAACGATGCACGCATCGCGGGCCAGCGAGCGAGTCGCAATATCCAGCTCACCGCTGAGGTGCACGATCCTGCGCCGCCGTTCCGTTGAAACCGTCACAATCAACCCTGGGTCACCGAAATGGGAACTGCCACATGAGACGACTTTTTCGCTTGAGACTTGGGTTTGCACGGCTGACATCCTTGGGAGAAGGGATGCGCAACCAGGGTCCGGAGCGACGCGTGAACTCGTAAACGCACCCTACACCCGCAGAGACCAATGTCAATCGGGCGACTGGCCGCCGGGTGGGGACTTTTTCGTCGTGCCGGTCAACGCGTCCACCCCGATCGAGCCGGCTACCAGGTTCTCGGCCACATCGGTGAGCCCACGATTGTTCTCTCGTGCGTAGGTACGAAGGCGATGGAAGGCCTGGTCCATATCAAGTCGGGCACGCTCGGCGATCATGCCCTTGGCCTGCTCGATAGCGATCCGACTGTTCAGCGCATGTTGGAGCTGCCCCTCGCGGATCAGTGCCTCGCGAGTGGCCTGGTCTTGGACGATGGCGATGCTGGCGACATCGGCTAGGGCTTGGGCGAGAGCGACGTCGGTGTCGGGCAAGAGGATCGGTTCGGACATGAACAGGTTGAGGCAGCCCAGGGTGACGTCCTTGAGTCGCAACGGCACGGCGCAGACCGATGGAAACCCTCGCCGCACGCTTTCAACCGCAAATTTTGGCCACGGTGAGCCGGTCTGCACGTTGGGGTTGATCACTACTTGACCGGTCTGAAAACTGTCCAAACAGGGGCCTTCATCATTCTGGATCTGGAACAGTTCGAGCAGTTCGATCTGCTCG
>JANNNL010000107.1:0-5402 GCA_031398525.1 Actinomycetes bacterium
CATCGTGAAGAACCGGCCGTTCGGGGTCGATCCGGCCTCCCGGCGAACCCGTGGTGGGGTTATCCCCCGGGCCTCGCGGTTTCCGCGGGTTTCGGCTCCGTTCATGTCACCGTTTCGGCACTCCCACGACCGATTTTGTGACGTGAGCGAACAAAGCGGAACCTTTTGCCCTGAAGGAGACCCTCGATGCGTAACTCCCCTCGACCCGGCGACGACCTCCACGACGACCCCGCACTGGTCAACCCGGCACTGGCCGCCCACCTCCGCAACACCCTCGGCCGAGTCGCCGCCACCACCCCCCTCGACGGCGTCGAAATCTCCCTCGACCCCGCCCCAACCCGCCGCCGCCCCAAGCCCGTCACCACCCTCGCCGGAGCACTGGCGATGATCGGCCTCCTCGGTATCACCGCCGTCAACGTCGGCCACGATGTCCCCGCCGTCACCCCCGGTTCGCCGGCCGCCACTGTCACGGACGGCTCGACTCCCCCCGGCACCGAGGTCGTGATCAGCGCCTCCGGCATTGTGGGCCATCCAGCCCTCGAATCGATCCTGACCAACGGCGTCATCGCCAATGTCATCGCTCCCGGCAGTCAGGTCGCGATCTCGTCCGACACCCAAGATGACCTCGTAGTCTTCACCACTGTGTCCGCCACCGGCACCGGAACGCTCTTTCGCACACGGCCTCGGCGATCAGTACGGGCGGCAGGGATGCCACGGGTCACCCGATGACGGTTCGATCGAGTGGCGAGGACTCCACAACGGCGACGGTTCTACCCGAGTGGCGATCGGCATCAACTTGCCCGATTCGATCCAGTTCGTCAGCTATCAGGTCGACACTGAAGACTTTTGGCAACGACCGGTCGAGGGATTCGTTCAGGTACCCAACCCTCCGCTCGACGACCCGAGTCTTCGCTTCTACAACGCCGCCGGGGTCGAGGTGTCGCTGCCGGATCGCAGCGACCCGAATCTGGCGTTGATCGACCAACTCGGCGTCAAGCTCACCGAGAGCCAGCGTGCGGAACTCGCCGCGACGCTGGAGAATGGGCTCCAGGTTTGCCTCAGTGCCACCGGTGCCGATTCCGCCACCGGTGCAATCGAGCCTGGTCGCGACCCGGGAGTCGTGTGGAACACCTGCATCGAAACCGCCCGCCTCGAATGGCGATCACACGCTGCGGACTTGGGACTGATCGCGATGGCCAGCGGTTGGACACCGCCGGGCACGGAGATACCTGTTCGCGACGGAACCCCACCGGAAGGGTTCGGCCCGATCAAGCAAGAGTTTCCGGTCGCCCCTGGAACCGCCCAATGGATCGAAGTCGACGGACTCTGGAATCGCTTCTACTTCCAATCCGTTCGGGAGGTTGGCGGCGCGGTAATCCGCATCGCGTGCACCGGCCAGCAGAGCACGTCATTCTCATGCGGGGATGGCGCTTCCGGGGATTCGATCGACTGGATGGGTTCGGCCGACGAGGCCGGCGACACGTACTCGATCGGATCGAACGTCCCCGACGACGTGGCCTTCGTCGGATTCCTGAACAGTGGCGAACTGGCTTGGCAACGCCCGCTGAACGGGATGGTCTACCTGCCCGGAACCGACTTCGATGCGTCGTCAATTCACCTGTACGACGGAGATGGCAACACGATTGCCTCGACAATCGAACCACAGGCGTCGATCGTGATCACGTCACTCCCGAACGATCCGCCGGAGGGCGATGAGCGGATGGCTGGCACTTTCACCGAGGCCCTCACGGACTGCCTCACCGAGAACGGTGCCGACCCGGCGACCGGCGACAACGCCACCGGCACCGGCACCGGCACCGACGCGAAGGTGATCTGGGAGGACTGCCTTACCGTCGGCTCGACCGCCTGGCAAGCCAAAGCCCACGAACTCGGCCTCGACTGAGCGACCGACTACTTGCATATCACGCAAGTTCACTTGCATGATATGCAAACTTCCAGCTCATTGGCACAAATTGACCTTCAGTGAGAGCGATACACAGTCGAACGATGTTCGATTCGATGTATCACCACCGCTGCAACGTCTTCGTCGATCTCGTAGAGCACTCGATATGCGCCGCGGCGAGCCGACCTCATCCCTTCGAGTTCGCGTTGCAGCGGACCGCCCACTCGGTACGGGGTCTCGATGAGCGCACCGAGCATGAACTCCACGATGGCCGCGGCAGTCCCTTCTGACAGGCGAGCCAACTGTCGTTCAGCCGGGCCCGTTACCCGCAGGTCGAAACGTTCGGGATCACCGATCATCGCTTCAGGTAGCGAGCCCGAAGCGAATCACCGTCGACGAAATCACCCGCGACATACGCAGCCTTGGACTCCGCCAGTTGTGCCATCGCCGCAGGGTCGGACAGCAACTCCAACGTGTCTTCCAGCGAGGCAAGTTCCTCCGGACTGATCAGGACGGCCGCCGGCCGACCGTTACGCGTCACGGTGACCCGGTCGTGGGTGAACTCGACCCGATCGACCATCTCGGAGAACTTCGCCTTCACCTCGGCCAACGACAACGTTTCAGACATGACCTGAATTCTAGTCACACAATTCGAACAACTCCGCTCGCCAACAACCTGCGAAACTGCCGGACATGAGAGTCGTGTTGGTGACCGGCGGGAGCCGAGGGATTGGGGCGGCGACGGCGAGGTTGGCGGCAGCTCGGGGGTATGCGGTGGCGGTGAACTACTCGGCGTCGGCTGAGCGGGCCGAGGCGGTCGTTGCCGACATCCGCGCTGCGGGCGGCACGGCGATCGCCATCCACGCGGACGTGTCCGACGAGGCCGCGGTCGTGGCGATGTTCGAGCGGATCGACAAGGAACTCGGCAGCCTGAACGTGCTGGTCAACAATGCCGGCACGGCCAACCAGTACGGCGCGTTCGCCGACCTGGAAGTCGAACCGATGCGGCGGATGTTCGACGTCAACGTGATCGGCGCGTTCATCTGCGCCCGCGAGGCCACGCGCCGGATGTCGACAACGCGGGGCGGCGCCGGTGGCGTGATCGTCAACATCTCGTCGCGGGCCGCCGAGATCGGCGGGGCGAACGAGTGGATCGACTATGCGGCCACCAAGGGCGCGATCGACTCGCTGACCAGCGGCCTTGGCAAGGAGCTCGCCACCCAGGGCGTGCGAGTCTGCGGTATCCATCCGGGCCTGATCGACAACGAATTCAACGACCACGCGACCCCCGGACGCCTCGATCGGATCGCGGTCAACATCCCGATGCAGCGCGCCGGCACCTCCGAAGAGGTCGCCGAGGCGGTCCTGTGGCTCGCCTCCGACGCGGCCTCGTACGTCACCGGCTCCAACCTCCACGTCAGCGGCGGCCGGTAGTCCACCCCTCGACGTTCACGTCACCGTTTCTGCACTGTCAGGTCAAAATCGGTGACATAAACGAGCGAGCCGGGCCGGGGCGTCCAATCTGCGCCCAGGCCGCCGACGGTGCAACACTGGCGGGCATGAAGAACGGCGTGACCTTGCAGGTCGACCCATCCGAGGTCGGCTTCGACGCCGATCGCCTCGCGCGCATCGACCACCACTTCGCCAAGTATGTCGACGACGGCCGCCTCGCCGGTTGGCAGGTCGCGGTGACCCGCAGGGGCAAGGTCGCCCACACCTCCACCTACGGAATGGCCGATCTGACCACCCAACGGCCGTTCGAGAACGACACCATCGTGCGGATGTTCTCGATGACCAAGCCGATCACGTCGGTGGCGGTGATGATGCTCGTCGAGGAAGGTTTGGCGTCGTTGACCGACCCGATCTCGAAGTGGATTCCGGCGTTCGCCGAGATGCAGGTCTACAAAGAGGGCGCGCCGACCAAGCCATCGCTGCGCCCGGCCACCGAACCGATCCGCCTGTGGCACCTGCTCACCCACACCGCCGGGCTCACCTACGGCTTCCACTACACCCACCCCGTCGATGCGATCTACCGCAAAGCCGGGTTCGATTTCGGTGTTCCCAAGGGCCTTGACCTGGCCGAATGCTGTGATGCGTGGGCTGCGTTGCCGCTGCTTTTCGAACCCGGCACCGAATGGAACTACTCCGTGTCGGTCGACGTGCTCGGCCGCATCGTCGAGATCGCCAGCGGGCAAACTCTCGAGGAGTTCTTCTCGGCGAGGATCTTCGAACCGCTCGGCATGGTCGACACCGGCTTCTGGGTTCCCGAGGATCAGGTCGACCGATTCACCACGCTCTACATCCCCGACCCGCCCACCGGTGCGGCCGTCCCCATCGCCATCGACCGCGACTACACCCGTCAGCCGAAGATGCTCGGCGGAGGCGGCGGACTCGTCGGCACCGCGGCCGACTACCTGCGGTTCTGCCACATGCTGCTCGGTCGTGGCACCCTCGACGGAACCCGCATTCTCGGCAGCCGCACCGTCGACTACATGGTCCAGAATCATCTGCCCGGCCGTGCCGACCTGGAAGAACTCGGACGGCCCGGCTTCAACGAGGCCACCTATCACGGCATCGGTTTCGGCCTCGGATTCTCCATCGTCGATGACCCGGTGAAGAACAAGGTGCCGTCATCGAAGGGCGAATACGCCTGGGGCGGCGCCGCCTCAACCGCCTTCTGGGTCGACCCGGCCGAGGAGATCTCCGTCGTCTTCCTCACCCAACTCCTCCCCTCCAACACCCACCCCATCCGCCCCGAACTCAAACAACTCGTCTACCAAGCCCTCGTCGACTGACATCATTACCGCGTGAAACCGGTACTGAGTGCCGCGTGTACCCAGTACTCAGTACCGGCATCACGCGATACCCTGTAACGGATGGCCTACCTCGAACGACTCATCGACGCAGAACTCCAGCGAGTCACCGCTCGATTTCCTTGTGTCCTGGTCCTCGGACCTCGCGCCTGCGGAAAGACCACATCCGCGGAGCGCCTGGCCGCATCCGTCACTCGTCTCGATCGACCTGCCATTGCCAACGTCTTTCGAGCCGATCCCGATGTCGCCCTCGCATCTCGCGCCGAACCCGCTCTACTCGACGAGTGGCAGGACGTGCCCGAGGTGCTCGGAGCGGTGAAACGAGCGGTAGACAGCGAGAGCCGACCAGGTCGATTCATACTGACCGGATCGGTCAGCGCCGGGCTCGATGCCGCCGTATGGCCAGGAACCGGCCGGGTGATTCGGCTGCCAATGGCATCGATGACACAACGCGAGAAGCTCGCCAGAGTCACGGACCGACCATTGATCACCGACGTCCTCACCGGTCACGTTTCGCTACCGAACGCCGTTCCGACCCTCACCGACTACGTCGACATGGCCTTGATCAGCGGATTTCCGGAAGCGATCGCCCTCGACGATCCACGTGATCAACGGACGTGGCTGAACAGCTACGTCGAACAACTGGTCACCCGCGACGCGGGTCGCGTTGCCGAGGGTCGCGACGC
>JANNNL010000136.1:0-2815 GCA_031398525.1 Actinomycetes bacterium
CCGAAGAGCGAGGGCGTTTCTCCGACCGATGGCGTCGGCGGGGCGGTCGGGTCAATCTCGATGATCAGATCGGAACCCTTGTTCGACACCTTGTTGACCTCGGTTGACACCGGGTGCATGACCAACAGGTGATTCGGAGCAGGCACCAGTAGACCGTGGAGTTCGTCCAGTCGGTCGTTGGCCGGGTCGAGCCAGGTCTCCCACTCCGACGCCGGCAGGAGCACCGGCATCCGGTCGTGGATCGGAGCCATCGTGTCGTTCGCCGCCGTCGTGATCACCGTGCAGGTATGCAGCCAAGGTACGTCAGGATCGGCGTCCTTGGGCCGCCACGCCGACCACAGCCCGGCAACGGCGAGTGGCTCACCGTCGGTGCGGTGGATGAAGAACGGCTGCTTCGCGGGCTTGCCTTTGACGGTGAGCAGTGCACCGTCGCCGGCCTTCCACTCGTAGAAGCCGTCCATCGGGATGATGCAACGATGCTTACGAAACGACGACTTGAACGCCGGCTTTTCGAGCAGCCCTTCGCTACGGGCATTGATCATCTTCGAGGCAATCTTGATGTCCTTGGCCCACAACGGCACCAACCCCCAATGGAACGTCTGCAGTTGCCGCGTGCCGTCCGACTGCGCGGTAACGGCGTACACGTCGTTCGTCGGTGCAACGTTGTAGTTCGGGGCAATCTGCGTACTCGGCGGCTCAGCGCCAAAGTACGCGGCGATCTGATCGGGATTGCTCGCCGCCACATACCGTCCACACATAGCCCTGACGCTAGCCGTCGAACTCGTGGATCAACCGCAAGCCCTCAACGCTGCGAGTCGGCTCTCGCCCGCTCCAATAGGTCGCGAACACCGAGCTCACCGGCCCAATAGTCAAGATACGTCCAGTCGACGTTGTCTCGCTGAGCCGTCAGCACGTTCGACGCGTCCGCCACCTGTCGGTCCGATCCACCTCTGTACGCCCATTCCAACTTGGCGAGCACCGTGTCTTCCGGTGTCGCCACCCAGAGGTCAACGTCCAGCACGCGAGACCTGACCCGGCGAGCGAACTCCGAGGCACTGAATGGCCGATCCTTGAGCACGATCACGTCGATCTTCCAGCCGGTGGACATGTCCAAGATGTTGGACATGTCTCGTTGACGCAACGCTCGTTCAAGGTCGTGGTCATCGATCAGGAATCGATCCCGATCAAGCCGGGAACACGCCGCCCGCATCGCGGCGACCGTCGAATTCACGACCAGATCAATGTCGTTGGTCGTACGCGGCAACCCGTGAACCGAGCTGGCGAACGAACCGGCGAGCATGTGTTCGACACCGTTCCTGTCGAAGGCATCGATGATCAACGCAAGGGTCTGTCCCGGCATCAGGGCCGAACATCCCCGGAATCAGGGAACGCTCGACGGAACAATTCCTCGCCCCAGAGCAGGCGACGCAAGGCAATCTCGACGGTCGCCTCGTCGTATTCGGGGTGTCGACCACGAATGCCGGCCCGGGAAACATCCCAGATCGCGAGAGTCATCTCGATCGCCCGCTCGACCCGCTCGCTGCCCGTCATTCGGGCATAGTACGCGTGCTGCGCCTGATGCATTACCTGAGAGGTATCAAGCGCTCGCATACTGCCGAGCGTATCCACCCAGTCGATGTCCTGCGTCCCTACCGCCTGTCGGTGGACATCAGGATCTGGTGATCTGCCTACGTGCGGCCAGTAAGAATCGCCCACTTCTGGTCATTCCGCCACGTTACGCGGTCACTGTCGGGACGGGCGGCAGATCTCGCCGCCAGCACTTTGGCCGATTGTGAGCGGATCGTGTCTGTCGCCCGCCGAGCACAAATCCGGGCAAGATGCGGCGGTTTAGAAGGTCCGCCGAGCATTATCGAGCGCGGCGGTCGATGTCGCCTTCGCGTGCCTCACGACGATCAGGGCCCGCTGTTCCGGGCGCGATTATCGGGTGGACCGACGGCGGGGATGGCGTCCGGTATGGCCAATTACGCGCTACCTCTGAAGTCAGTATCGTCGAACCAATATTGAGAAAGAACCGGTGCAGCACACCTTTCATCGCAGCGGGATTCGGGCACCCCCGGTCGGCCTGTCGTGTAATGACGATGTCACGCCAGACTGACCCGTTTGTTACAACCTCAAAGATGAACAACCCACGGTCTTGTACCAACTCTTCGATGGATCTGCCGGTCGGAGTCAAGTCGGGGGCCACCGAGACTCAACTCGAACCGCCGGGGCGCCGCGGCCCACGACGACACGACCGCCGAGTTGTTGACCGGCGTGATGAGAGTTCGGGGCGACGGCCAGATGCGATTACAAGTTGGGGCGAACAGGACACCCGGGTAGGGATGTGGGGCGAAACACTCGGCGGGTTCTGCCGGAACAGAGCCCGGTCGCCCGGGTCTGTTGGCAGGAATGGAACACAATCGGCCGCATCGACCCACCGCCCACTGACACTCCATCGGGCGCGGTGGTCGGGGTCGCGGCGGCGGATTACGCCGAGATGTTGCGAACCTCGGCACCACGGTCGAGCAGCACGAGGTGCTCGTGTCGGTGTCGGTTCATCTTGCTCGGGTCAAAACTCGGCGGATTCTTGTTGATCGACGCGGTCGTCGCCGCGGCGGAGTGCTCGTCGAGGAACTGCGCCTGTTCACCTCCCGGCTGCAGGCGGCCGGGATCAGAACCTTGGCTCAGGCGGTGGTGTTGCCGGACATCTTGGTTGAGGATGGTTGCGTCATCGTGGGTGCGGATGGGCGACGCGGTCAGTCGGCGGTGATTTCGGTGATGGCGGCTCGGGCTGAGGATTCGTCGACGATGTTCT
>JANNNL010000141.1:0-4902 GCA_031398525.1 Actinomycetes bacterium
AAACTTGAATGAGCACGTTGGCGTCGGGCAGGTCGACGGCAAAGTTGGCGACCTTGGAGACCACCAGGCAGGTGACCTCGCCCGAGCGGAAGGCGGCGAAGAGCTTTTCGCGGTCGGCCACTTTGGTCTGGCCCGTGATGAGCGGCGCGCCCAGCTTCGCGGCAATGCGCTCCAACTGGTCGATGTATTGGCCGATGATGAGGACGTTATCGTGCCGGTGCTTCTCCACCAACACCTGCAGCGCGCGCAGCTTGACCGGGTTCTCGGCTGAGAAGCGGTACTTCTCGCGGTCGTCGACCAGGGCGTATTCCATGCGGGCCTCGTCGGGCAGGTTGAGGCGAATTTCGTGGCACTCGGCCGTGGCGATCCAGCCCTGCTTTTCGAGCACCTTCCAGGGCACGTCGAACTTCTTGGGGCCGATCAGTGAGAACACATCTTTCTCATGGCCGTCCTCGCGCACCAGCGTGGCGGTCAGGCCCAGGCGGCGGCGCGCTTGCAGGTCGGCGGTGATGCGGAAGACCGGCGCGGGCAGCAGGTGGACCTCGTCGTAAATGATCAGGCCCCAGTCCTCGCGGTCGAAGATGCCAAAGTGCGGGTAGCCCTGGCTCTTGCGCGAGCGGTAGCTGATGATCTGATAGGTGGCGATGGTGACCGGGCGAATGTCTTTCTCTTGCCCGGAGTATTCGCCGATCAGGTCGGGGGTCAGCGAGGTCTTGTCCAGCGCTTCGCGAATCCACTGTCGGGCGGCGGAGATGCTCGTCGCGATGATCAGCGTGTGGCACTGCGAGGCGACGATCGCGGCGAGCCCGATGATCGTCTTGCCCGCCCCACACGGCAGCACCAACACCCCATTGCCACCGATTTCCGACCCGTCCGCCCACCACGCCCCGACCGCGTCGGCCTGGTAACCGCGCAGATCGCACGTGACTTCGACGCCTTCGAGCGGCGCGCCATCCTCATACCCGGCCTCGTCGGACGGGGGCCAGCCAAGCCGCAACAACGCTTGCTTGAGGGCGCCGCGATCACCAAGGCGAACCGCGAACCGGTTGCCGTCGAGCCGTTCGCCGAGCAACGACCCGACAATGCGGTCTTTGGCGACTTCGACCAACAGTGAAGGTTCGGCCGACGTCAGCGCCAGTGCCCCTGAGTCGAAATCCCGCACCAACCGCAAGCGGCCGTAGCGCCCCATCTGGTCATGGATTTCGGCGAGCACCGAGGGCGGCACCGGGTACTTGGCGAACCCCGTCAAGGCCATCGCCACGTCGCTCGGTGCCAGCCCGCTGACCGCGGCGTTCCACAGCGACAAGGGGTTGACCCGGTACGTGTGGACGTGTTCGGGAGCCTTTTCGAGGTCGGCGAACCGGGCGAGCGCGGCGCGGGCGTCGTCGGCTCTCGGGCTGGCCAACTCCAAGAGCACCGTGAGGTCGCTCTGGACGATCAACGGATTCAGCGGATCAGCCATGGTTCGCGGTCACTGAGCGTCGAGGCCGAGGATCGCGACGAGTTGGGCCGCGTCGGGTTGCACAGTGCGGGGCAACGGGCGCCCGGTGCCTGTGCCAGCGGCGGCGACCAGCTGCTTGCCAACAGATGATTGCGGCATGGCGACGATTTGGGCGCCGTCAGCGGAGTCCTTCGCTCCGGTGGTCGGGTGGAGACCCTTGGCTCGGAGCGCCGCGACCAGCTTGTCGGCGGCAAGCGTGGAGGTGGCCACGGTCGGGGCGATCATCGTGAGCTTGGCAGCCCGCACGCCCAGGGCCCGCTGCATGGATCGAGCATCCTCGCAGATCACCAACGACGTCGCGGTCGCGACGATCATCCCGTCAGCCGCGCTAGCGGCGTCGATCACGAACCGTTTGACCACCGCCGGGACCGGCACCGATGAGTGGGTCTCCAGGAATTCGAGGATCTCGTCGGCCGTCGAGCCGGTGGCCGCGCCCGCCCGCCCGCCCGCACTCGCCGCGGTCTCGCGGCCGATGCGGGCGGCGTCGAGTCGCAGCATGCGCGCCGAGCCGACCGAGATTTGTTCGGCCAGCCGGTCGAGGCGGGCGGCGATGTCGGGGTCAAGGTCGTTGGGGGCGAGGATCGAGTGATCGGGTTGCACCACGAAGGTCGTCGCCGGTGCGGGCATCAAGGCCTGCGCTGCGGTGGGGTTGCTGACGATGGCCCGGGCCAACGTCGTCAGCCCGACCGCTCCTGATGGGGGCACCAGGCCGAGCATCCGCAGGTCGTGGAGCACCTGGGCGTACGGGGCCCGAACGCCGAACGACTGGTGGCGCCGATCGGCGGCCCATTCGGCGAAGCGAGATTCGGGGATGCCTGTCCCGACCGGGAGTTGGGTCAGATCGCCGAGCACCACGCGGTGCAGGTGTCCGGCCGCGCCCATGTCGTTGGGGGCGGCTCCGTACCCGGTGGTCCAGTTGACGACGATGTCGACCCACCGCTGCACATACGAATCGGCGCCCCACAACCGGGCGGCCTCTCCAGCGGTGTACTGGTAGGTCGTCTCCATCTTGCGGCCCTTGCCGGTGGTGACCATCTGCTCGCGCAGCAGGCCGAGGGCGATGGCAATCCGCCCGAGCGTCGGACCGTCGTCTTGATTGAATCCCAGGTGCTTGGCGGCGGCCCGTCCCGAACGCACCGCCAGTCCGCCGGTCTTGACGCCGGGCGCGGGTTCCTGCGTCCATAGGTCCAGCATCCCTTGCACCATGCCGACGACCGAGCCGACGTACGGGGTGTCGTCGATGGCGACCGGGGTGATGTCGGGCGGGGCCGGCCAATCGGCAAGCAGGCGGCCGGTGAGGGCTCGACGAACCTCGAGCCACGCCCAGGCATGTTGCGAGTAGGCATCGACGTGAATCAGTCCGTGATCGAACAGGTCATGGACCGGGGTGTTGGGGGGCCGATATCCGCCTCGGTTGGCGTACTGCTTCGAGCGGTAGTGGTTCGCCATGAACCACCCGGTGTCGGTCTCCTTCAGGCTGATGCCGAACGGTTGGCGGGCGATCTGGTTGAACAGTTCGGTGTGGCGCGGACCGAGCCGCTGCAACGTCGCCATCATCAGATTGCGGTCGCTCAAGGCCGTATCGAGTGCGTCGAGCAGGACGGCTCGAGTCGTCTTGACCGGGAGTATCTGCAGGTTGGAGAGCATGAACGCCAACTCGTCGTTGGTCGTCCCCGTGCCGATGTAGAAGGTGCGTACCGGAATGCCCGGCGGGCGGACGATGGCGGCGATATCGGCGAGCAGCGTGACGAAGTCCCCGTCGGGATCGGACAGCAGGTGCCCGGCGATCTCGCCCGCCGCAGTGCGGAGGGTCGTGTGGTCGACCCCGTCGGATTCTGCGAGGGCCTGTTCGAAGGTCAGGCTGCCGCCATAGAACGCGGCGATATGGACGAGGTTGTGGGCGATAGGACCGAGCCCGGCGATCGCCGCATCGACGTTGGTCGATTGGCCCATGTAGGTGGCAATCGCTTCGCGGTCCTTGGTGCCGGTTGCCGCTTGGCCCAGTCGGGTGTACGACGCCAAGGGCCCGAAGCCGACCAGTCCGGCGGCCGCCAGGGGCTGGCGAGTCAGCACGTCGCCGATCTGCTCGGCCGACATGGCCTGCAGCAGCGCCAGTCGCCGGGCGAAGCCGGCCTTGGCCGTTGGTGACTGCGGCTGCGGCTCCCATCCGCTGAACCGGATTGAGCCCGAGTCCCACGGCAGATCGACTTCATCGAAGTCGTCGTCATCGAAGTCGTCGTCGAGCACGACATTCCACGGGTCGCCCTCGCCCGCTGAATTGTCGTCGGGGACCAGGCGGAGGTGATTGGCCATCACGACGATGCTTCCACATCGACGACATCGGACCCACGGATCGACCCGGGGAAACTGGAACTACACCGCAGGGAAGGAGCCCGCCGATAGCCCGGCAAGGTAGCCGAATGTGATTGCCGGGCCGAGGGTGCCGCCCGCGCCGCCGTAGATCATTGCTGTGGGAGATGACATCACGTTGCCGGCGGCGTACAGGCCGGGGATCGGGTTGCCGTCGTGCCCGAGGACCTGGGCGTCGCCGTTGGTGCGGGGGCCGCCGTTTGTGCCGAGCGAGCCGATCTCGATCTTGATGGCGTGGAATGGGGCGGTCTCGACTGGGCCGAGCGTGCTGAGCGCCCCCGGCAGCGTGCGGTCGCCGTTGAAGTGGTCGAACACGCTGGTGCCCCGGCCGAACTCGGGGTCCTCGGCGGTGGCGGCGTATTCGTTGAACCGGGCGATCGTCTCCCACAGGGCATCCGCGGGCACATCGATTGCGACGGCCAGGTCGGCGATCGACGAGGCGGAGATCATCCACGGTGGCGGCTCGGAACCGGCGGGCACGTTGAGCACGTCGTACTTCTGCTGGTACTCGTGGTCGATGATCAGCCAGCACTCACGGTTCGGGTAGCTGAACGACGTGGGATCGAAGGCGTGGAACGCGCCGCCCATCGCGTTGTAGTTGCCCGCCTCGTTGCAGAACCGCCGACCCGTTGCGTTGATCATCATCGACCGGGGTCGAGTCCGCTCGGCGAGAATCAACCTCACCCTTGGCTCGCCGAATGCCGTCTCGCCCGGGATGCGCGACACCGGCACCCACCATGCCCCCGACATGTTGGCCAACTGCGCCCCCGCGGTCATTGCCATCACCAAGCCGTCGCCGGTGTTCGACGGGTTCGAGGCCGGGGCGTTCATCGGGCCGCGCAGGAAGGCATTGACCTTGTCGGGCGCCCACTCGAACCCGCCGCTGGCCAGCACGACACCCCGGCGAGCCGTGAACGAACGAGGACCTGCCGGGGTCTCGACCACGACCCCGGTGACTCGACCATCGGCCGACGTTGTCAATGCGGTCGCGCGATGCTCCAGCAATGGCTCGATGCCGCGATCAAGGCAGG
>JANNNL010000156.1:0-6142 GCA_031398525.1 Actinomycetes bacterium
CGAGTGCGCTCCTCCAGCGGAAGGTCATTGAGCAGCGAGCGATCGGCGATCAGCGACTCAAGTACCTCAATGGCGGCGCGTACCCGCTCGTTTAACTCGTCAGGCACGGCACCCGAATGTACCGAGCGTGCGGCCAAGTAAGACGCTGGGCAGCCGCGAACCATGACCGTCACCATCCGATCCGTCCGATGAGTGAACGAACGAAGTGGTCGGCAATGCCGAAACCGAGCAGCGATCAGGCCACCGCAGCTGCTGTCGACGAGGAGCGGGTCACTGCATTTCGCCAGCTGGTGTACCGGCTGCGAACCGACGCTGGCCTGACCCAAGTCGAACTCGCCCTCCGGATGGGTACCACCCAGTCGGCGATCGCCCGGATGGAGAACGGCGGAACCCGCCCAACGCTCGAGACGCTGGAGCGGCTCGCCGGTGCCGTCGGTCAAGACCTCGTTGTTGGTGTAGAGGCCGGGCTACGTCACGATCAGTCGATCGTTCGCATGGTCGATGAGGGTCACGCAGTACTTCGCATCGCCAGCTGAGATCTGCGGTATCCCACGCTCATCGTCGCACGAATTCTCAGCTCAGCGCGGCGGCGACGTGCTCGTTGAGCATTTCGTGCGACTCGAGTCGTTCGGAGTGGGTCGCCCCCAACGTGAAGTCGGGCACGATGAACTCGTCGATGCCGGCCGCGGCGTAGGTCGCGATGACCTCGGTCAGCTGGTCGAGATTGCCGACGAGCGAGCGATCGTTGGGGGCACGGGCGGTGATCTTGGCCGCAGTGGCAGGGTCGTCGGTGATGAAGATCAACGCCTGGGCCGAGCGGTGGACCGACTTCGGGTCGCGGCCCTCGCGCTCGCAGGCCGCGTCGAAGATCTCGGTACGGCGGAGTAGCTCGGTCGGATTGCCCCACGTGTTCCACTCGTCGGCGAACCGGGCCGTCAGGCGGGACATCCGCGGGCTGCCGGTACCTACCATCACCGGCAGCTTCGCCTGCACCGGGCGGGGCTGGAACGGCAGGTCCGTGGCCTTGAACCACTGCGCCTCGGTCGTCGTGCGGTGTTGGGTCAGCACGCCATTGATCATCTCGATCGCCTCGGCGAAGCGGTCGACCCGCGGCCCGGGCGGCGGAAGCTCAATGCCTGCGCAGGCATGCTCGTTGACTTGCCAACCGGCACCGATGCCGAGCACGGCTCGACCGCCCGAGATGTGATCGACCGTGGTTGCCCGCTTGGCGAGGACCAGCGGGTGATGGAACGTGACCGGCGAGACCAACGAGCCGAGCCGCAGCCGACTGGTGACCGCCGCCAGCCCGGCAAGCGCGCTCCAACATTCCAAGGCGTCGCCGTCATCGGGCGTGCCGTCCTCGGTATTCGGCATCAAGTGGTCGGCGTACCAGAGCCCGTGCCAGCCCGCTGCTTCGGCCCACGCGGCCATTGCGACTACCTCATCCCACGGGCGGGCGAACGACGGCCAAATCGAGAACTTCATCGGTCCGACGGTAGCCGGTCACTCCCCCACCGCCTTCGCAACGGTCGATCGAGGACTCATCCAATCGATTGCCTCCGAGTCCTGAACACCGTGCTGACCGTCCCCGACCCTCGACAAGCGCGGCCGAATCGGGCCGCCATCGCGGGGTGGCCGTTCCCCGGCGGCGAACGGTGATATACGAATGCCTCTCGCCCGAGTCGTACATTCGGCACGTACGCCGAGCCGCAAACCCCGGGAGACAGCATGACTGCCCAGACACCGACCCGATCGCTTCAGGACCTCCTGGACAGCGTCCCCAACCTGGTCGATCACCTGTACAGCAATCGCAAAGGCTCGGTGCTCAAGGACGCAGTGTTGCGCCAGCCCACCCAGTTCGTCGCGCCGGAGTTCACGAACTGGCGTGACGAACAGATGGCCGCTCGGACCAGCGTTGCGTTCTATGACCAGTCGTTCCACATGACGACGACCTTCCTGCGCGGCAAGGACGCCGTGCCGTTGATGAACTACCTCACCGCCAACAGCTACTCCACGTTCGGGGTCGACCGCTCCCGTCACAGCGTGATGTGCAGCCCCGACGGCTACCTGATCGGCGACGGGATCCTCTATTGCCTTGCGCCAGACGAGCTGGCCCTCGTCGGTCGCCAAGCCGGCCACAACTGGGTGCGGTTCAACGCCAAGCTCGGCAACTGGGACGTCGAGCTCGAAGAAGACGAGTTCATGGCCGACAACCCCAACGGGCGCCGGACGTTCTACCGGTTCCAGGTCGAGGGGCCCCACGCTCCCGCGCTGATGGAGCAGCTCACCGGTGCGCCGATGCCCAAGGTGCCGAAGCTGCACCTGATGCATGTCGATATCGCCGGCTACTCGGTCACGGCGATGCAGCACACGATGGCCGGCAACCCGGGTTGGGAGCTGTTCGGGCCATGGGACGACGGTCCGGCCGTGAAGGCGGCGATCCTGGCCGCCGGCGAGGCCTTCGACATGAAGCGGGTCGGTTCGGTCGCCTACTTCACCACCGCGATGGAGCTCGGCTGGGTTTCCCGTCCGATGCCCGCCCTATTCACCTCGCCCGAGCTGCAGGCGTTCCGCGAATGGCTGCCCGACACCGCCCCCGAGGCGACCTGGGCGCTCGGCGGCAGCTACAACGCGCCGAACATCGAGGACTACTACTTCACGCCGTGGGAACTCGGCTACGGCAACGTGGTCAAGCTCGACAAGGGCGACTTCGTGGGCCGTGACGCGCTCGCCGCGTCGGTCGACAACGACCACCGGGCGAAGGTGTCGCTCATCTGGAATCCCGAGGATGTCGCCAAGCTGATCCAGGGATACATGGATGGCGACGAGCTCCCCCCGATGTACCTCGAGTTCCCGCGCTCCAACTATGCGACCTGGCTGTACGACCAGGTCCACGACGCCGACGGGAATGCGATCGGCATCTCGACCTACCCGACGTTCCTGTGGACCGAGCGCTCAATGTGCTCGCTCGGCATCCTCGACGCCAAGTACGCCACCCCCGGCACCGAGGTGACCTTCGTCTGGGGCGAACCCGAGAGCCGCAAGAGCAAGTACCTCGATCCCCACCGCCAGATGACGATCCGCGCCACCGTCGATGTGGCCCCGATCGGCACGCGGCACAAGTAGGCAGCGTCGCCGGACAGTGGGTCGATCGATTCACCGACTGGCGTCGCCCCATCGTCCGAGCTTTCGACGCGTTCGTGGTGCTGCACCTCCGGGTGACTACGTGCCTTATCATGCAGGAGTGCGCAATCTGCTAAGCTCAGAGTATGCAGACTGCAACCATGACGGAGATTCGCCGCCACCCCTCCCCGATTTTCGCAGCAGTGCGTGACGGTGAGGAAGTCATCATCACCGACAATGGTCAGCCCGTCGCGCGCCTGGTCCCTGCGAACCTGCCGACCAAGTTTCAACAGCTCGTGGCCGCTGGAGTCATCCGGCTCCCCGAGCGCCGGCCGATCTCTGAGCTGCGCTCACTGCTCGGGCAGGCCGATGCTCGCGTTCGTTGACGCTGCGGCACTCGCGGCAACCATCACAGGTCGGAGCGGCGCCCTGCTCGACGCATGGGACGGCGCCGACGTGATCTGCCGATCCGAATGGGCCGAGATCGAGGCACCGCATCTTGTCGGCGGCGATCTGGCGGGCCTACGGATGGCCTGGACGTGGCTGCTTCATCAGGCACCTGGCATTGCCATCACCGACGCCATTCGGTTCGCTGCCGCCGACCTGGCCGAGCGAGGATGCCCACCGATGACGGCAGTTCAGCTTGCGACGGCCATCGAGGTCAATTGCGAGTTGATCGTCACCGCCGATCAAGTAATGGTCACATGGGCGGAGCATGCAGGACTCGCCACGCTCCTCACTTGAGACGCGAACAGGAGACGGCAGGCCCGAACTTCCCAGTCAAGGCTCAACACAAGGAAGGGCCGACATCCCGTCCCGAAACTTGATGGTGGACCTTCAGGGACGGCTTTCGAAACATCGCGCTGTGCTCGCCGCCGTGTCGGCTATGGTCGCGGCGATCGTGGCACGACCTCTGTCCGAGCGTTCGGCACCGAACCGTGGGCTCCAGATTCAGCGCCGGCTGGCCGACACCGAGATCGACAGCCTGCGCAAGGATCGCCTCGCTGGTCGCACGATCGCGCAGCTGGCGAACATGTACTCAATCCACCGAACGACGGTCTTGAGCCTTCTCAAACGAGCCGGAGGCGTGGCGAATATCGTGATACATTAACCCCGTGCGTTTCCATCGGTCGGCTTCCAAGCACGGCGTCACCTCGGCACGTACGACACATGCATTCGAGAACAGCATCACTATCGCCGACCTCGACCCCGACTCCGAACCGCCGAAGATCCTGATCATCGGACCTGACCAATCCGGCAACCTGCTCGAACTCATCGCCCTTGTGCTCGCTGACGACGAACTTCTTGTTATTCACGCAATGCCGCTGCGATCGACCTTCTACTCCCTCCTTCCCGACCCAACGGAGTGAACATGACCAAGACACCACCAAACATCACTGCGACCGGACGAGTCCTGACGGACGACGAGATCGACGCGATCGCCAACGATGTCGCCGTCCGGGAGTTCGACGTGGTCGCGATCCGACGGCGAGGCCGACCAGCACTCGGGTCAACCCCATCTCGCCTCGTCCCTGTCCGGCTCGATTCGGACCTTCACGACTCGCTCCGTGTTCGGGCGATCAAGGACCACGCCACCAGCAGCGAGGTCATCCGCGCCGCGCTCCGGGAGTACCTGGCATCGTGACGACCGTCCTCGGTGACGGAGGGTGGGGGGCGACCCTGCGCGACGCCAACGCGAGAGTGCAGCATGAGCCTTCCGTACCTTGACCGGCAGATCGTCACGGTCCGCACGGCGACGGAAACACCCGACTTGGCCGAAGCAGTTTGGAGCACCGTAGCCACGTCGATCTACGACGAGATCACAAATGCAGCGTCGCCGACATTCAACGGTTGTCGACCAAGTAGCCGCGCCGACCTTGACATTGATCGCACGCCACGCACCGAGTAGTGGCATTGCTAACATTGTTCTGCCTTCCTGCCCGGGATGGTGCGCCGTCCGGTGTACGCCTGGTTTGTCAGGGTCGGTCCGCGAACGAGTGATGACGACGGTATGAACCCGGTTGAGTTGCCGATCGCCGCATGGTACCGAGGGAGCTATGCATCCGACCGAACTAGGACACCGCTGAGCAATCGTGATTTTGGGGGTTTCGGCTGGGGGTAAGGTCGTTGGTGGGTTCGGGGACATGACCGACCGAAGAGCTGGCATTTTGAGAGTGTGAGCCAGCCGCGCTGGATTGGGCTTGTGCCCATTGGTGTCGTTCTCTTGTTGTCAGCCCCGAACCCACCATGTTTCAGCTGGCCAGGACCCATTTCCCGTTGGTGACGGTGAGCCCGAGCGTCATCAGGCGTTGCAGGTTGACGACCGCCGCGCGGTGGGAGAACCCGATCTGGTTGCGGTCGATCCCCCGGTAACAGACTTTGCGGTGCCCGCGCCGCATCATCCACGCGATGGTGCGTTCGACCATCGGGCGGTGCTGCCGGTAGATCTCAATCGAACGCGTCGGTGCGGGCCTGACGCCGAGCCGCGACAAGCAAATCGTGATGTTGATGCAGGACGATGACGCGTCCGTCGCGGGCGGTCGTGCAACGAGCGCGGAGCACACACCGCGCACAGTTCTGTCCATAACGGGCCGAACGAACCCCGCTGCGGCTGGTCCGGATCGCGACGGTGACCCCGACCGGGCAGGTCATCTCGTCACCGTCGATGAAGAAATCGTCGATCGTGAACCCGCCGTCAACGGCGGGGCGTAACGGCCCGGGTTTGATCACTGCCGTGTCACCCCGCTCGGCCAGGTGATGACGAAACTCACCCGCGCCGTAGGCCGAATTGCCAAGCACCTCGATCCCAGGGTTCTCATCCTTGATGAGGTCGGGGGCAGCTTGAGCATCGCCCACGTTCCCGGCGGTCAATTCGGTCGCGGTGATGATCCCGGGTTCGATGGCGATGTGACCTTTGAACCCGTCGCGGTAGCTCGAAGTCGTCTTATGGACATGACGCGACTCCGGATCAACGACTGACACCATCCGATCCGGCGCGGTTCGCCGGGCGATCCGCCAC
>JANNNL010000183.1:0-13028 GCA_031398525.1 Actinomycetes bacterium
TCAGGATGCCGTTGAGGTGGCCGAACGCTTCCACGAGACCCTCGCCATCGACGGTGTGATCCTCTCGAAGCTCGATGGTGACGCCCGCGGCGGTGCGGCCCTCAGCGTCAAGAACGTCATCGGCCGGCCGATCGCCTTTGCGTCCACGGGTGAGAAGCTCGACGCTTTCGAACAGTTCCACCCCGACCGCATGGCGGGGCGCATCTTGGGCATGGGCGACATGCTCAGCCTCATCGAACAGGCCGAACAGGTCTACGAGAAAGATGCCGCCGAGGCCGCTGCGGGCAAGTTGCTCGGGGGCGGGTTCACCCTCGACGACTTCCTCGAGCAAATGCAGCAGCTCAAGAAGATGGGGCCACTCTCCAACGTGCTCGGTATGATGCCCGGGTTACCCAAAGAGCTCAAGGGCGCCAACATCGGCGATGACGAGCTCAAACGGGTGGAAGCGATCATCCGATCGATGACTCCGACCGAGCGTGCCCGGCCGGAACTGATCAACGGAAGCCGTCGACTCCGCATCGCCAACGGCAGTGGTACGTCCACTGGCGAGGTGAATCGTCTCGTCAAACAGTTCAGCGAGATGCAAAAGATGATGAAGCGCCTCGGCGGTTCCCTCGGGGGCGGCGGCGGCAAACAAGGCAAGAAGAAGGGCAAATTCCGGATGCCAGGCATGCCGGCGATGCCACCGGGTTTCCCTGAATTCAACTGACGTTTCGGAAACGTCAAGACCTCAAAATTTCACGAAGGACACAAACAACAACATGGCAGTCAAACTGCGCCTCACCCGCATCGGCAAGAAGAAGCAGCCGCAGTACCGCATCGTTGCGGCTGACGCCCGCTCGCCGCGCGACGGCAAGTTCATCGCGATCCTCGGCAACTACAACCCGTTGACGAACCCGTCGACGCTCAAGGTTGACAACGCCAAGGCCGTCGAGTGGCTCTCCAAGGGCGCCCAGCCGACCGAGCGGGTCAAGAAGCTCCTCGAGATCTCTGGGGCCTGGTCGGAGTACCAGGGCGCCAAGTGAGCGACGTCGATTCCGAGATGGACGACGATCACAATCAGGTTCCGGCCCCCACGGCCACCGCCGTGCTCGACCACCTGGTCCGCTCGATTGTCGATCATCCCGATGAGGTTCGCGTCGACGTCACCGAAGGTCGTCAGCGCACCCGCCTCGAAGTCAGCGTTGCCGAAGGCGACCTGGGTCGCGTGATCGGCCGTCGCGGGCGCACCGCGATGAGCATCCGCACCCTGACGCGCGCTGCGGCCACCCGCGACGAAGTCGAAGTCGACATCGAATTCGTCGACTGATGGCGGCCGCTGGGCTGTCATCGTCCAACCCTCCATCCGGCCTGCTTGAAGTAGGTCGGATTGGTCGCGCCCACGGGGTGAAGGGCGAGGTCTACGTCAGCCTGTCCACCGATCGTGCCGATCGTCTGGCTGCGGGCTCGGTGTTGCAGACCACGGGCAAGCCGTTGACGATCCTGTCTGCCAAGGAATCCAATGGCCGTTGGCTGGTCTGGTTCGAAGGTGTTGCCGACCGCAACGTCGCCGAGCGACTCACGGGCACCGCGTTGTTCGCAGCCCCGGTTGACGATCCCGATGCCCTGTGGGTTCACGATCTGATCGGCGCATCGGTCGTGGAAGTCAACGGCACCGCTCGGGGAACCTGCACGGCGGTCCTCGCCAACCCGGCCCACGACATCCTCGAACTCGATACCGGCGCGCTGGTCCCGGTGATCTTCGTCGTGTCCAACGGGAATGGTGTAGTGACGATCGACCCGCCTGACGGGCTCTTCGACCTCGACGACTGAAGTTCACGCAACGGGGTCTTGTGACGCTCTGGATGAACATGATTGTCGGGGGGCCGCTGAAGAACTTCACGATCGGTTGCGCGGCCAGCAAGGTGACGATCAACGCCGCCCCCTCGCTCCCTCGGTGAGCTGTGCCGGCGTGGTCGCCGGGACGGGGGTGATCAAATGGCGGCCCCGGCAATGACACAATCTCTACTCCGACCGAACCGACGGCCCCTCCGATGTGAATGGCGGAGACGGCAACGACGTCATCCAGATCACCACGGTCGACCGAGCGGCATTCGGCGGCAATGGCGACGACTCGAGCGCCCTGATCGGTGCCGGCCGTGGGGTGCATCCGCTGATCGATGGCAACGGGCGTCGATACCTTCACGCCGGCGGCGCTGCGATTCAACACATTCACGCAGATCGATAATGTCGACGTGGCCGCAGGCTCGCATCGGGGGCTGTGGGAGCCGGGGGAGTACTACGTGTTCAAGCGAGTCGAAAAGGAGCGCGGCGCACGTGACCGCCCCCAGTTTGGGTGCAGTGACCTGGACGGCAGACGCCGACTTCCCGCCGACCGTCACGGTGCACGCCATCTGATCTGCGCCGTGATTCTTGCGGGCTTACACCCGGGCGGGACCGCCGACGAGCAGCATGTCGTTCATCAGCGAAACGAAGTTGGCCAGGCCGTTTTCATGGCGAGGGCTGAGCAGACCGGTGTTGTACATGCCGCTATCGAGATTGCGCTGCACGACCTCGACGATCAGGACATCCTCATCGACGACTTCTTCCGACGCCTTGATGATCTCGTCGACCCCGTCGGCGTCGTCGTCGAAGAAGTAGTCGAAAATCACGTCGGTGCGGTTGACCGAACGGGGGACGTAGCGTTCGATCGCCAGGCCCCCGGGGAAGACGTCGAAGGCGAAGTTCGGCCACATCCACGTGTACACCCCCGACGCCAGTGTGCCCTCCTTGGCGGGCGCCCGCTGCACGCTCCAGCGCCGGTCGTCACCGGTGATGCAGCGGGACTCCAGGGCATACAGATCTCGCTGGGCCATCGCTTGGTGGACGAGGGGAACGTGGTAGTTCTCAAGGTAGTTGTCGCGGTAGGTCTTCCAGTTGCATTTGACGTGGCGAACGGTGCGGGTGTGAAAGCGGTATGTCTCGATGGGGAATGCGAGGCATTCCGCGGCGAATTCTCCTATCCACTCGTCAAATGCCGGAGTGTCGGCCGACATGCAGATGAACAGCAATCCGCGCCAATCGTGGACGCGGACTGACGTGAGCGCGATGCCGTCGGGGACGTCGGCTCCGAAGTCCCGAGCGACGCGCAAGGCCCCGGATGGCTCGAACGCCCAGCCGTGGTAGCGGCACACCAGGCCCTGCTGGCACCCTTCGCCGGGGTAGAAGATCGGCCCGGCGCGATGCGGACACACGTTGTGGAAGGCCCGTAGCTCACCGTCGGTGCCTCGATGGATGACGATTTGCCAGCCCGCAAGGTCCTCGGTGACGAAGCCGCCGGGTCGATCGACCTGATGGCGATATCCGACGTGAATCCATTCCTTCGCCCAGATCTCGGCCCGCTCGCGCTGCCAGACCTCGCCATCGACGTAGGCGGACAGGGCCAAAGTTGGGGAAAGGTGCACCGTGGATGAAGTGTACGGGTTGGATTCGGGCGGACATGAGTCGCCTTGGGTACCCGTCGGCATACGCTCGGTGTGTATGCGTATCGACGTATTCACAATCTTTCCCGGATTGGTCGACGGCTTTTGCTCCGATGCGCTGCTCGGCAAGGCGCGGGCCTCGGGAATCGTCGATCTGCGCTGCCATGACCCCCGCGAGCAGACGACCGACGTCCATCGCACGATCGACGACAACCCGTTCGGCGGCGGCGCTGGGATGCTGATGCGCGCTGCGCCGATTTTCGATGCGGTGGCCGCCGCCGACGCACCGCGGCCACTGTTTCTCCTCGGTCCGGGAGGTCGTCGATTCGACCAGGTGATGGCCTATGAATTGGCCGCGACCAGCGGATTCTCGCTGCTTTGCGGTCGGTATGAGGGCATCGACCACCGAGTCCGCGAGCATCTCATTGACGAAGAACTGTCGGTCGGAGATGTCGTTTTGGCCGGCGGAGAGGTGGCGGCCTGCCTGGTGATCGAGGCGGTGACGCGGCTGCTTCCAGGGGTGATGAGCAACGACGTCTCCCCGGTCACCGAGAGTTTTGGGGCCCATGGTTTACTGGAGGAGCCGCACTTCACCCGCCCGGCCGACTTTCGGGGCTGGTCGGCGCCCGAAATCCTGCGATCGGGCAACCATGCCCGCATCGAGAAGTGGCGGTTGGCGCAATCTTTGCACCGCACGCTGCGATTTCGACCCGATCTCATCGAAAAGCGCGGCGGAGTGACACAAGCCGAGCAGCGGCTGTTGGAAGAGTTCCCCCCCGTCCCCTATCCTTGAGCGTCCTGCAGTCCGCCTGCCGATCAGAAGGCCGCGCCATGAAGAGCACCGATCTCGTTGACAACCAATACCTCCGTGACGACGTCCCGGCGTTCGTCCCTGGGGACGAGGTGAAGGTGCACGTGCGCGTCGTCGAAGGCAACCGTGAGCGCGTGCAGGTGTTCCAGGGCAACGTCATCGCCCGCGCCGGCAGCGGCGTGCAAGAGACGTTCACCGTCCGCAAGGTCAGCTTCTCCGTCGGCGTCGAGCGCACCTTCCCGGTGCACTCCCCGATCATCCAGAAGCTCGAAGTCACCCGTCGCGGCGATGTCCGTCGCGCCAAGCTGTACTACCTGCGCGACCGCGTCGGCAAGGCTGCCAAGATCAAGGAAAAGCGGGACCGCTGACCCTCAGCGCCGCTGCGGCGGTCGAAACGGGTTCACGATGAGCGCCGACGACCTCGAGAACTTTGAGTCCGAGCGCGAGCTGAAGCTTGCTCAGGAGTATCAAGACGTCGCCAGCATGTTCCGTTTTGCCGTCGAAACGGAGCGGCGTTTCTATTTGGCCAACAAGGTCGAAATCAAGATGCTCGGCGACGGCGCTCGGCCGTTCGTCGAACTGCAGCTCACCGACGCGTGGGTGTGGGACATGTATCGGCGCTCGCGGTTCGTACCGAGTGTCCGGGTGCTCACGTTCAAGGACGTGAACGTGGAGGAACTCCCCCCGAAGGAGATCTGATCGTGTCCAACGATCTACCGTTGCGGCCGACGGTCCGCAGCCAGGCCAATCGGGCGCGCGGGGCCTATGGCGAGCGCCGTGCTGCGGATTGGTATGTCGCGCACGGGTATGTCGTGCTCGATCGCAATTGGCGTTCGGGTCGGCTTGGTGAGCTTGACCTGGTCCTCGGGCTCGGCCAGATCGTGGTGTTCTGCGAGGTCAAGGCCCGCGCCAGCGATGCCTACGGCAGTGGGGCCGAAGCCGTGACGTCGACGAAACAGCGGCGACTCCGGCAGTTGGCCGCCGCGTGGTTGGTTGCCCACGACCACCACGGCGTCCGGGCCCGATTCGACGTCGTGAGCGTGACCGGCACGGATGTCGAGGTGTACGAAGCGGCCTTCTGATACGGCCGACAACGGTTAGCGGACGTCGTGGCTATCCCAGGAACGCCCACAGCACGAGGCCGAGGGCGACGAGCATGCCGACGATGATGAACACGTAATCGGCGGGGCGGGCGACGAACTTGCGGTACGGGTTGAATCCCATCCGCTCAGTATGGTCGCCGATCATGGAAACCATCGAGGTCGTCCGCGCCGGCGGCGTGGTGACGGTCACTCTCAACCGCCCGGCGAAGAAAAATGCGATTACCACGCGGATGTGGGACGAGTTACTGGCGACCTTCCGGGACATAGGGGCCAACGATGATGATCGTGCCTTGGTGCTCACCGGAGCGGGCGGTGCGTTCTGTGCAGGAGCCGACCTGTGGTCACCCGGCGGACCGCCTCGTCACGGGTTGGCCGCCATGCGTCATGTGGCAACGGCCTGTCAAGCGTTGCACGATCTGCCCCAGCCAACGATCGCCAAGGTGATCGGCGTGGCGGCAGGAGCCGGGGCGAATCTGGCCCTCGGCTGCGACCTGGTGGTCTGCGCCGACGATGCTCGGTTCTCCCAGATTTTCGCCAGACGCGGGCTGACCCTCGACGCCGGTGGATCGTGGTTACTGCCTCGGTTGATCGGGCTGGCCAAGGCCAAGGAGTTGGCATTTTTCGCCGACATGCTGTCGGGCGAGCAGGCGGCTCACTACGGGCTGGTCAATCGGGTCGTGCCGGTAGGGGAGATCGACGCGTTCGTTGACGAGTGGGCCAATCGGTTGGCATCCGGTCCGCCGATTGCGCTGGCCCAGACGAAACGGCTGCTCAACGATTCGTTCCAACTTTCGATGTCCGAGGCCTTGGCCGCCGAGGGAGCGGCTCAGACCGTCAACTTCGGAACCAAGGACACCGCCGAGGCGATCGAGGCGTTTGTCGCCAAGCGGGAGCCGTTCTTCCGCGGGCGCTGATTCGGCGGGGCCATCGATTGCCGCCGCGCTCGACGCGTCCGGCGCTAGGTTCGGGTTGTGCGTCGTTGGCTGGTTCTGCTCGTGAGCTTTGTCGCGCTCGTGGTCAGTGCCTCGCACGCCTGGGCTCAGGAAGAGGAGCAATCAGGCGAGATCGTGCCCGACACGCTGCCGGTCGACCCGACCGCGACAACATCGCCTCCGCCGATCGTGACGGAGCCTCCGGCGACCACGCTGCCCCCGGGCTGTGAGACACCTCCGCCGCCATATGGAACCTTCGTCGGTGAACTGCTGGCCGTGGGCCCGCTCCTGGACGGTGACGACCGCCAATTGGCCCAGTTCCGAGTGGTCGAAGTTACCGATGGCGCCCTCGCCGGGTTCGTCGGCGCCGACGGTCGGATCAACATCGACTTTGGTCGTGATTTCCGATTTCTCAAGGTGGGTGAGCGCTACCTGGTCGCCGCCGATGTCGATGCAACGACTGGGCAGTTGGTCTCGAAGGCCCGGGTTCGCCCGCCGCTGTTCGGTGACAACCAGGTGGTGGGCGTCAATGACGGGGTGACCTGCCCGAAGTTCGATGATCCCGTGGTCGCCCGACTGGCCGACGGTACCGCCATCGATGTGGGCGTGCTGTCGCCGATACTGTCGAATAAACGTGAGATCGGGAAACGGATTGCTCGTCCAGCACTGGTGGCGTTGGCCGGGTTGATCGGCCTGGTGATCGCAAAGCGGCTGCTGATTGGCGCGGGTCGGGGGGCCAAGTGGGCGGCGCGTCGCGTCAGATCTACGTCGACGACTGATCGACAAACTGCCGGCGAAGGTCGGACTGCGCCGCTTCCCAGTCGGGAATCGGCACCTCACTAGCTCCGCCCGGCCGGCAGAAGATGAGCCGAGCCTCGACGATCGGCTCGCCGAGCACAGTCTGGAGGGCAACGCCATACGCAGCCAGCTGCGCCCGGTAGAGCAGCACCTTGGCGTGCATCGATGACTCGTCGGGGGCATGGTCGGTCTTGTAGTCGACGAGCACCAACCCATCGGGGGTACGCACGAGCAGGTCGACGTACCCTTCGAGCAACGTGTCACCCAACGGCGCAGCGACGAACAACTCTCGCCACGACGGCGCGCCCGCCCCGGCCAGCTGCACGATCGGGCAGCCGAGGGCGCTGCGGGCGAGGGCGGCGATCAGCCGCTGACGCCCGAGGATGCCTTCGGCGGCGGCCTGCGACGACGAAAGCGCATCGAGGTTGCGGGCATCGGGAAGCTCGACCAACTGGAGCACGGCATGGACGGCCCGCCCGACGCTGGTGCCGTAGCGCCCTCGCTGCCAGGCCGGTAGCTCCAGATCGACGGCGCCTTTGAGCAGGCCCGGGTCGAGGCTCGGGTCTTCGCCATCGTCGACCCGGACGAAGCCGGCGGGCGGCGTCGCAGTTGGGGTCGGGGTTGGACTCCGGTCTACGGTCGGTCGGGCGTCGGCCACCAGCCGCGTGGCCGACACGGTCGATGGGCGCGAGGCGATCGCGAGCATGCGCGTCCGCTCAGTTGCCCAGTCGTCGTGGTTAGCCCACGGAAGCTCGAACGCGGCGCTGGTCGCCGCCGGTGCGGCGTCGATCACCCGGGTCGGAGCGGCCGGTAGGACAAACGCGGCGGTGCCGATGGCGAGCTCCTCGGCCGCTGACGTTCCGGCTGTCGACTTCTCGGAGCGCACCGTGCGGTGGAGCGAGACGACCAGGTGATCGCGAGCGCGGGTGCAGGCGACATAGAGCAGCCGAAGGCGTTCGTGGTCGCCGAGTTGTTCGTCGATCGGCTTGTAGGTCTCGTAGTCGGCGCCCGAGGTGAGCGTCCACGAATGCTCGGTCCACACCAGCGACTGAGACCGGGGTCGGCTGCGTTGGGTTGTGGTTCCGGCCACGATCGTGATCGGAAACTCCAGGCCCTTGGCGGCATGGATCGTCATGATTCGCACGGCGTCGATATCGGTCTCGGGAAGCACCGCCTCTGCGATGTATCGGCCGTCCTCACCCTGACGTTGCACCCATGCGAGGTAGTTCCGTAGGCCAACTCCGCCCGCATCGCTCCACGACCGGGCCTGGTCAACGACGAACCGAAGACGCCGCCAGGCATCGCGGGCCCCCGGTCCGGCGAGGGCGAGTTCGAGCACGCGGCGCTCTGCGATCAACCGGCTGACGAGCTCGCTGGGCGCCACCCAATGGCGAACCTCGGCCAGGGCCTGCAGCGAACGGAACGCCTCGACAATGGAAGCCGGGGGATCGGCACCGGGCGGGACCGCCTCGCGGGTGTCCAGCCGCCAGCGACCTCCGGCGGCGAACCAGGTGTACAGTTCGCGGTCGGAGCACCCGTACAGCGGTGATCGCAGGGTGCTGACCAGTGCCAACTCGTCGGTCGGGTCGTCAATGGCGCGCAAGGCGAGCATCAGCATGCGAATCTCGGTGGTGGCGTAGACCACCGAGCTGTTCTCGGCCTGATAGGGGATGCCGGCCTCGCCAAGCGCCTGTTGCAGCATGGCGAGGGCCAACCGGGACGGAATGAGGATCGCCATATCGCCGAGGCGACACGGACGCACGATCGGCTGACGGGAGTCGGGGGAGCGGACTTCGACCGGCCACTGATCCCGCAGCGCCCGCTGAATGGTCGCAGCGACGTCGGTGGCCTCGCGACGGCGGAGTTCCTCGGCCAACGGCTTGTCGCCGTGAGGATCGATCCCCACGAGGGTCACCGACCCGCCGAGGTCGGTACGGTGCGAATCGAGCGCCCGGTAGGCCGGTTGGGCATCGACCGCCTCGACGATCAGGTTGGCGAATGTGTGATTCGCCCAGTCGAGCACGGCGGGCGTGGAGCGGAAGTTGGTGGTCAGCGCCAGCGGGACGGCCCCGAGCTGTGACGCCGCTCGCAGATACTGGGCGATATCGGCGCGACGGAAGCGATAAATCGACTGTTTCGGGTCGCCCACGAAAAACAACCGACCGGCGAGAGGCCGAAGGTCGCGCCAATCACTTGGCTGGGGAAGCTCGGGGTCGGCGGCCAGCCGCACGGCAATCTCCAGCTGCACCGGGTCGGTGTCTTGGAATTCGTCGATCAGAATTCGGGGATACCGATGATGGAGTTCGGTTCGCACCCGGCCGTTGCCGGCGATCAGGTCGCGAGCGAGCACCAGCAGGTCGTGGAACTCGAGCTCGCCGCGGGATTGGCGCTGAGCGGCGGCATCGAGAGTGAACCGGGCAATGCTCGCGCCGACCGCAAGGTGCCATTCGACGCGATGAGCGGTCTGTAGGCCGTCCCACATGCCGCCCAGTTCGTCGAGGGCGGCGCGGAATTCATGCAACCCGGCCTCGCCGGCCGGCGCCTTCTTCCAGTTGGCCTTGTTGCCGACGTTGCGGCTGGTGAACAGCTTCGGGCTGCTGTCGTCAAAGATCAGAAACGGATCGGTTGTCGCAGCGCGAAGGAAACGGACCCGCTGGCTGAGCTGAGCAAGCTTGGCTCCGACCTTGTCGCCCTCGGGTGGATCGGTCTGGTCGATCAGCTGTTCCAACTGAAGAACGAATCGGTCGAGTGACGGTGGTGACGGCGGGAGCGCCGACCGGTCGACGCGTTCGCGGACGAGATCCCAGCCGTCACCAAAGGCGCGGGCCAGGCGGCGCAGACCATCGATGCGCAGGCCGTCGCTGCGGGCATACAAGATGACCTCGGCCTGCTCAGGATCGTCGAGGGTGTCGAGGAGATGAGTACTCCAACGTTCCTCGAACGCAATGTCGGACGCCACTTCG
This sequence comes from Actinomycetes bacterium, assembly GCA_031398525.1. GTDB lineage: Bacteria > Actinomycetota > Acidimicrobiia > Acidimicrobiales > Ilumatobacteraceae > JANMJD01. The sequence continues at coordinate 10,069 of JANNNL010000183.1, forward strand.
TCGAGCACCGTGAAGCCCGGGGGCAGCCCAGCTTCGACCGGGAACTCACGCAGGAGGCGCCCGGCAAAAGCGTGCAAGGTGCCGATCGGGGCGCCGTCAACGTCGTCGAGCGCCACTCGGAGCAGCCGCCGGTGGTCTTCGGACTCCAGCGAGTCGAGCAACCGTTTGCCGAGGATGTCACGGGCTTTGGCCCGAAGCTCGGCGGCGGCCTTCTCGGTGAACGTGATCGCGGCGACCCCGCTGATCGGGACCCCGGCGCGCACCAGGGCCACAATCCGCCCCGCAAGCGCGGTTGTCTTGCCGGCTCCCGCCCCGGCCTCGACGAATAGCGTCTCGCCAAGGTCGTCGCCAATCTGGTGACGGGCGGCGTGATCGAGGGGGGCGGCGTGATCGAGGAGGGTGGCGGCGGTCTCCGCGGTGCCCAAGGTGTCGAGCATCGAGAGTTGACCGTCGAGCGGGTCGGGTCGGCGGGTCATTCGTCGTCACCTTCCTCGGTGCTCTCGCCGATCTCGCCGACAAGCGTGAGATACGCGGTCAGTCGTGGATCGCGCCGCTTACGGAGCCACTCGCGGTAGCGATCGGCAGTGCCCATGCCGTCAGGGTCACAGTATCGGCAGCTGACGAACGGTTTGAATACCGGAGGCTCGGGCCGTGACGGAAACAGGCCGCCCTCGATGCCGTCGGCGATCACCGCCAACGCGTCGGTGAACGTGGACCACACCTCGTCGGTCACGGTGAAGCCGACGCGGCGTTTGGTCGCTCGGCGCTCGACGAAGGCGTACTCGGCGCGGATCCCCGTCACTGGGGTTCGATGGGCCGTCGCGGCCGCCGCAACATATGCCCCGAGCTGGTACAACTGGCCGTTTCCGATCGGATTGGCGTCGTTGACCTTGACGTAGCGCGACCCGCTGCCGGTCTTGTGGTCGATGACCACGAGGCTGCCGTCGGCTCGACGATCCACCCGGTCGATCGCCCCCCGGAACAGCACGTGGCGACCACCGACGAGGGCGACCGGCGCGGCCGACCACGTGGAATCGCGTGCGCCGAACGTCGTCTCAGAGCCGGTGAGTTGTCGGGTCTCCGCGGCTCGCAGGATGTCATCGTCGTCGAGCCACAGGCCCAGGTCGATGTGCAACCGGGCCAGATCGTGCTGCCAGATGGTCGGATGGCCGATGGTGCCGGCCTTGGCGGCGCGGTCGGCGGCCTCGTCGAGCGCCCGATGGGCACGCGCCCGATGATCGGGCGACCACGCTTGCTGACTGGGCCACGGCCCGCCGGGCAAATGGAGCATGGCGGTGAGGAACCCGTCGAGCGCTTCATGAATGAGTGATCCGCGGTCAAGGGCGGTGATGACCAGTTCGTCGACGCTCGACGCCTCGGCATCGACCTGCAAGATGTGGCGCATCAGGTAGCCCTGGGGGCAGCTCGCCCATCGCTCGATGCGGGTCGGGGCGATCGGTGTCGTGGATCCGAAGGGCGATGGCACCGGCACCCCTGAGAGATCGCCGTCGAAAACAGTCAGGTACGGCAGCTCGCGGGCCCTGATGAGACCCAGTCCAGCCATGATGGCAGCATCGCCGAGGGCGAGCGGATGGTCGTCGATACGGTGCCCTGAACGGACGTGTCGCCACAGCGCCCGACCGGTGAACTCCTGAGCGTGCAAAGGAAACTCGCCGGCCGCCAAGGCTTCGACGTGCGAGGCGACGTGCACGTGGTGGACATCGGCGCGGGCGTGGAGGTCGTCGATCCACCGAGACGCCGATCGGACCGAAGAACGGCGCAGGTCGCCGCGGGCCACCATGATGATCAACGCAGGAGCACCGGCAACGGCGGCGAACAGGGCTCGTCGTTGATCACCAATACTGACCGCACTCGGTGGCGCCTGGATGCCGGCTCGTTGACGGTCGGCCTCGCCGAGCAGCGGATCGGGCTGGGGACGGGAAGGGAACGATCCGTCGACGGCCCCGAGTATGACCACCAGGTCGCTGTCGAGGGCGAGCCCGCTCGACAACGGGCCGATGAGCACCCCATGGCCGATACGACCGCGGCGCGTCGGACGACTATCGAGTTCGACGGTGAGCGCCTCGCGAAACCCGTCTCGGCTGACCGGGCCGAGAAACTCGTCGATACCCCGGAGACGGTCGATCGCCGCTTCGAGCGCGTCGAACCCGCGTTGTTCATCGAGCGGGAGGCGTTGTCGGGCGGTTTCACCCCCGAGCAGGCGGCGCAGCAGCGCATGGCACCACTCGACCCAGTATTCCCAGGTGCGCAACTCCGTCGGGTCGCCAAGATGTTCGCGGAGTTCGAGGACGAACGCTCGCAGCGCGAGGGCCTGTGACCCACGACGACTGACTCGCAGCCCGGCCGCCTCGTCGTCGTCGACAGGGCGCAGGGTGCGCTGCGCATAGCGATCGAGGGTCTCGTCCCAATCGGCGCCCGACCTCACGCCCGCCTCGCGGGCGACTCGCTCCCACGCCGCCGTGGGGATCGGCCGTCGTTCGGCATCGAGAACCGACGCCCCGGCGAGCAGCTCGAAAACGTCGACCCGTCGCCAGTTGAGCCGATCGAGGTCCATGACACGAAGCAACGAACGCGCTGCGATCCGTTCGGCCAGTCGGCCGGGGCTGGTGCCGTTCCAGGGGATGTCGGCGGCGTCGAATTGTTCGCCGATGAGGCGGAGATATGGGTCGGCGGTGGCCCAGAGCACCGTCATTCGATCGAACGGCATACCCCCGCGAGCGGCGTCGACGAGCCGACGAAGCACAACCCGCACCTCATCATCGGCGTCGGTAACGCTGACGACGTCAATATGTGGCCGTCGCTCCTCGACCGACGCACGAGTGGATGACGGCGCGGCATCACAAAGCGAACCCAGCCGAGCGATCAGATCGTTCGACCCGACATCGGCGATGTCGTCGTCGGCGCGTCCGATCAACACCTGGACCGGCACGTGCTCGCCG
>JANNNL010000186.1:0-4117 GCA_031398525.1 Actinomycetes bacterium
GGCGGTGCTCCAGCCCCGGCCCGTCACGGCACGTCGGGCGGCGGCGTCCGTACCGGTGGTGCCGGCGCTGGTGCCGGTGGTGGCAACGCCTCTCGCATTCCGCGCTCGGGTTCGGGCGCAGGCGGTGGCAGTGGCGGCGGCGCAAGCCGGGGTTCCGGTAGCGCCTTTCGCGGCAACGGTCTCGGCGGAGGACGCCCGTCGGGCTCCGGTCCGCGCACCCCGCGGTAGCGCCGACGTCCCACTCGGACAACGGAGTTCAGGTCGGTCAGGTGCTGATCGTCGACGATGAGCACGTCTCACTCTTCGTAAACGACCTCTGGCTCGCTCCAGCCGTCGCGAGCGCAGTGACGTCGTGGGGCTCAGCGACAACCTCGCCTCCTCGACGCCGCCGTCTCGCGAGCGTCGGAACAGACTGGCATCCTCCCCGAGGGCCGGCCACCGGTTTGGGAACGAGTTGACCGCATACGGCTCGGGCGCTTCCAGGCCATCGACGCAGAACGGACAGCCCGTCGATGGCAGGTTTGGTCGGACCTGGCGGGCTGCTTGCGTTCTTCCTTGGGCACCTTGGTGACCTTCAAAGTGGAAGCCGATGTTCTCGCCGACGGTCATAAGCGGATACAGGGCGTAACGAGCGGTGAGCAACGTCCGCGGGATTACACGGTGTCTGACGTGGTCTGTGCGTCCCACGCGGCGACGCGTTCGGTGTCTTCGTAGTCTTCCCAGGCGACGAGCTTGCCCCACTTGAGTTCAAGCACGGCAACGGCACGGTTGTTGTACCGGTCGCCGTCGTCCGTCGGCAGGAACGATTGCAGGCGCATCGCAACCCGCGTGTTCCAGGGCCAACCGTTCACCAGAATGTCTTCGAGTTTGAACTGGATCCTATTCGCCGCGAACCGGTCCGCAAAGGCTCGGCACTCATCGAGACCGCGATGCGTGGCATGCGGTTCGCGGCCTTTGGTAACAGGTCGAAACATCGTCGACCACGAGTTGTCGCCCGGGAAACGCAGTTCGATGTCGCGCGAGGCCATCTTCAACATTGGGGTGGCATTGCCCGCGTTCAAATGCGCAACGTTGCGACGCACCATCATCCTGACGATCGCTTTGTACATCACTACTCCGTTCGCCCTAGAACGATCACTCTAATAGAAGGTTCATTCTAGAGTCAACGGCCATGGCCGACACACGCGACCGCCTAGTAGCGGCCACCGCCGCACTATTCCAACGCCAGGGCTTCAACGGCACCTCGATGAAACAGGTCACCGACGGGGCCGAGGCCACTACCGGCTCGCTATATCACTTCTTCCCCGGAGGAAAAGACGAGTTGGCCGCCGAGGTCATCAAGACCGCCGGCGCCGGGTACCTCGAACTGTTCCAGGTTGTGACCGCGGCAGCAACCAGCTCCACCGAAGCGATCGCGCTGCTGTTCGACGGCGCCGCGATCACCCTCGAGCAGAGCGACTTTGTCGACGCGTGCCCCATTTTCACCGTCGCACTGGAGGTCGCCAGCGTCGATGAATCGCTGCGCCTGGCCTGTCAAACGGTGTTCGCTACCTGGGTCGCGACCGCGACAACCATGTTCCGTGAAGACGGCATGTCCCCGACAGCAGCCGATGACCTTGCCACGACGATCGTTGCCGCTATCGGCGGGGCGTTCACCCTTGCCCGAACCGCCCGAGACGCCGACCTCATGCGCGCCACCGGTCGCAGCATGACCGCGCTCGTAGCAGCAGCAACCACCAAGGCGATCACTCCGCCGTAACGCGAGAATCGTTGACTATGGAACTTCAGCGGTTGCCCTACGTTGGCATTCACCCAGACGACTACGCCTCGATCCGCGGCGTGCTCGACGACGCCTTCGACGGCGACGACGGCGACGGCGACGGCGACGACGACACCGTCGGCCTCGACGACTTCTCAGACTTCGAGCACTGGTTCGTGATGCGGCAGCAAGACGTCGGAATCGTGGCGGTCACGGGCCTGCTCACCCGGGACATCCACGTCGGTGAATCCCAGATTCGCGTCGCGGGCATCGGCGGAGTCGCGACCGCGGCATCCCACCGCCGTCGAGGCTGCGCCCACCGACTGATCAACGCCGTCACCGCCTTCGTCCGAACCGAGATCGATGTCGAGTTCCTGGTGCTCCAATGTCAGCCCGAACTGATCGCGTTCTACGCCGCGATGGGATGGCGGGCTGTTGATCAGTCCCTGTTCTGCACCCAGAGCGACGGCGAACTGCACCGCTCACCAGAGCTTCCAATGGTGTTCGCCCTGGGTCATCCTCCCTGGCCCGACGGTTCGATCAACATGAACGGACTGCCCTGGTAAACCCAGTTTGGGCGGCGCGCACCGTCCGTCTGTCACAGTTCCGGTTCCGGGACGTTCGCGCTAATGCGCTGAGCCGACAAGACCGATATCGGTGAACGTCACGGTGACTTCGGCGCCAAGCGCCGCCGCGATCCGATCGAGTGTCGGAAGGCTCGGCGAGATGTGCCCGCCTTCGAGACGGGCAATAGCTGACTGGGTCGTTCCGACGAGCTCAGCGAGTTGTCGCTGGCTCAAGCCTTTCTTCTCACGCAGGGCCCGTAGTTCGATCGCCAGACGGATCGCCCGACCTGCACGGTCGTAGCCGTGCTGCCGCGCCGCGCTTTGGGCACGTTGCGCCTTGATGTCGTTCCAACTGGTAGTGGTCATGGGTTGTCCTCGTTCGATGTGATGTGACCTTCTTCGACGCAGCGCTTCATTGCTCGTCGGGCTCGATCGACTTCGGCGCGTTCTCGCGGTTTTGTTCTGGTGAATACGGTCAGGAGCACAATGATCCTTCCGGTGGCGATGTAGTAACTGATGCGTGTTGGTTGACGGTCGAGATAGAACCGCAACTCACGAAGCTTGCCGTCGAGTTGTCGGGTAATGGTTCGCTGAGATGAACGCCCTGGTCGGCGAGTAGATCGATGTAACGTTCCGCCTGACCGAACTCGTCGTCGGTCAGCGAATCGAGCCATGCCGTCACCTCTGGTTCGGTCTCGACCAATCCCCAACCCATAGCAGACATGCTATCACAGCCTTCAGCGAGCGGGTTCGCCCAGGTCCAGCGCTGGCCACCACAGACTGTGGGAGTGTTGGTGCATGTTGAACCAGGGAATGGCCGCACCACCGTTCGACCTGCCGGACCAGCACGGCACCATCGTGACGCTCGCCGACCATCCGGACGCGTGGCTCGTGCTGTGGTGGTTTCCGAGAGCCGACACGCCTGGTTGAACGGTTGAAGGTCAGGGCTTCCGTGATCGAAGCTCATCGTTCAACGACCTGGGGGCCGTCGTTCTCGGTGCATCGTTCGACACTCCCGCGGCAAACCAACGATTCGCCGACAAACAACGGTTCACGTTTCCTCTGCTCGCGGACGTCGACCACGCGATCGGCACGGCGTACGGAGTCGTGCGTCCCCCGGGTCACAAATGGGCCGCCGTGCCACGCCGCGTCACGTTTCTCATCGACCCGATGCGGATCGTGCGACGCGTCTACGACGTTGTCGATGTTGCGCACCACGCCGATGAGGTCCTCGCCGATCTGCGGGAGCTAACCGGTGACTGAGCCCGAGGCATCCGCCAGCGGGCTCAGCGACGCTGACCGTCTGCAGCGACGCGCCGATCTGGTTGCCCGCGGCGGAGCGAGAGCCGCAGTGCTCGGAGCGAACGACGGGCTCATCTCGAACCTGTCGCTCATATTGGGCGTCGCTGGGGCCAACGCATCGCAGGGTTCCGTTCGGCTCGCCGGTTTCGCCAGCCTGGTCGCCGGAGCGTTGTCGATGGCGGCGGGCGAATGGGTGTCGGTGCGGGCCCAAGTCGATCTGTATGGCGGCGTGCTCGCTGAACTGCGCACCCTGGTCGCAAACAGTCCGGCGCTTGTGCTTGATCGGCTGTCAGCCAAACTCGAAGACATCGGTATGGACACCGACACCGCGAAGCGGGCCGCGACCGAGATTCCCCTCGACGAGGACTCGTTCTTCGCCTTCACCGCTCGAACGGTGTTTGGTATCAACAGCGACGAACTCGGCAACCCAGTCACCGCCGCGCTGTCCTCACTGCTGCTCTTCGCCGTTGGAGCGCTTGTGCCACTGATG
>JANNNL010000229.1:0-8920 GCA_031398525.1 Actinomycetes bacterium
GGTCATGATCCTCGACGCGATCCGCGGCACCGACCGACCGGTGGGGATCAAACCATCGGGTGGGATCGGCACCCTCGCCGATGCCGCACGGTATCTGGCCGTCGCCGACGAGATGATGGCCGCCGACTGGGTCACGCCGGCAACGTTCCGGTTCGGTGCGAGTGGCCTGCTCGACGTGCTCGAAACCGCGCTCAGCCGGGATCTCGATCTCAACCTGGCGGGGCCCGAGGCGGACGGGGGCTGAATGCTCGCCCAAGAGTTCATCCGCCACAAACGAGACCACGGCACGCACGACGCCGGGCGGATCGACGAATTCATCGACGGCATCACGTCGGGCGAGGTGGCCGACGCCCAGATCGCCGCTTGGGCGATGGCCGTGTTCCTCAACGGCCTCAACCTCGATGAATGCGTCGCGTTGACGCGGGCGATGACTCACAGCGGGATGTGTCTGGAATGGCGCGTGGATGGGCCGGTCGTCGACAAGCATTCCACGGGAGGGGTCGGCGACACCGTCAGCCTGATGCTCGCCCCGATGATTGCGGCATGCGGTGGGTTCGTGCCGATGATTTCGGGCCGCGGACTCGGCCACACGGGCGGCACCTACGACAAGCTGGAAAGCATCCCCGGCTACCGAGCAGCCCCCACAATCACAGAATTCCGCAAGGTCGTCGAGCGGGTCGGTTGCTCGATCATCGGCCAAACCGCCGACCTCGCCCCGGCCGACAAGCGCCTCTATGCCATCCGCGACGTGACGTCGACCGTCGAGAGCATCCCGATGATCACTGCGTCGATCCTGTCGAAGAAACTCGCCGAAGGTCTCGGCACCCTGGTCATGGACGTCAAGGTCGGTCGTGGAGCATTCATGGAACGCGACGAGGACGCAGTCGAACTGGCCCACAGCATTGCCCGGGTGGCGACCGAAGCGGGCACGCCGACTGTCGCGGTGCTGACCGACATGGATCAGCCGCTAGGGAGCGTCGCCGGCAATGCCCTCGAGATTGTGTATGCCATCGACTATCTGACCGATGGCGGGGCAACCGGAACCCGACGCGAGTCACGGATGGATGAGGTGGTGATGGCCCTCGGGGTTGAAATGCTGACCGGCGGCAAGCTCGCAGCCAGCCCTTCGGAGGCTCGCGTCATGTTGCTCAAGACCCTGGATAGCGGGACCGCGGCGGAACGATTCGCCAAAATGGTCCGATCAATGGGCGGTCCCGCTGATCTGGTCACCGATCCGTGGAAGCATCTCGAACGGGCACCGATCACGGTTGACGTGACGGCTGAACGAGCCGGTTTCGTCGGGCACATCGACACGCGCCACATCGGATTGGCGGTCGGCGTGCTCGGAGGGGGCCGATCTCGACCGCAGGACTCAATCGACCATACCGTCGGCATCACCTCGCTCGCCGCCGTCGGCGAGCAGGTCGACGCCAACCAGCGGTTGGCGACAATCCACGCTCGCACCAACGAAACAGCAGACCGGGTAGGCACCATGATCCGGTCGGCGTACTCAATCCACCCCGAACCACCCACACCAAGACTGACCGTTCGACAACGAGTCACCAGCTCGGGCGCTGCAGAGGTGCCAACCGAAATCCCGACAATCTGAGAGGCAGATTCCCATGAACGCCATCGAAACCATCGTTGACCTGTCCCCAGAACGCAGCGAGGCAGCCATCCGCACCGCGCTGGCCGACGAGAGATTCGGAGTGCTCACCGAGATCGACGTTGCCGCCGCCTTTCGACAGAAGTTGGGCGTTGAGCGCCCGTTCCTCAAGATCCTCGGAGCCTGCAATCCGAGCTTCGCTCAACGGGCTCTCGCTCTCGATCCGTCGGTCAGTCTGCTGTTGCCATGCAACGTGACCACCGAGCGCTTCGGTCACGCCGGTGTGACCGCTTGAGGCCAGGCAAACAAGGGCGTCAGACTCATGAACCACATCAATCTCATGTCAAGAACGATGAATCGTCGAGCATTCTTCTCGGCCGGAATCGGTTCCGTCGGTGCCGTTGCACTCGCTCCCGCCGCTGGCCGCGCGGCGGCCGCACCCGCTCCAATCGGCGGTCAGTTGGTCACCCTGCTCTCCCCCATCCGGGTGTTCGACTCTCGCAACGACGCCGTGCCGCTCGGCCGCCGCAAGCTGCGCTCTGGCGAGTCGGTCGCCGTGACGGTGAGCAGTGCGTTCGCTGACACGCCGTCGGGTTTCGCACTGTCGGTTTTCGTCAATTGCACCGTGACCCAAACCGAAGGATCCGGCTACCTGGTCATTCGCGGCTCGGACTTGTCGGGCGAGATCCCGCTCCCCCAGACCTCGAACATCAACTGGTCGGCGCCCAATCAAACCGTCGCCAACCTGGTGCTGTCGACGGTGGGCGGCGAGAGCGCCCTTGAAGTCCATTGCGATGGGGGCGGGGCGACCCATGTCATCATCGACGTCTTGGGCTACGTCCCGTACGTGCTGCCATAGCAGCCACCGACTGCCCGCCATCGGTCAAGAGCAACTCAGCCCGGAGGAGCCCGACGCCGTCCACTGGGAGCGCGGCAGCTGCCACGGCGCTTTCGACCCGCGCCATATCTCATCCCTCCGCTGTCGGTCACGACAGCCGCCGCCCGGCGCATGACCGGCGCCCAGTCGGGGCCGGTCATTGCGGCGACGAGAACCTCACCGGCTTCGAACTCACTCCCTTGACTCGGTGAGCTCAGAATCTTGACGCGCCTGCTGGCCACGCCGAACGCCGCTCCCAAGCCCCGCACAACGACAGTGCCTGACGTCGGTTCGGGTTCAGCTGCGGAGGCGTTCGACGGGTGTTGACCGAGCGTGGTGATCGGGCGGGTCTGGACAATCCACAGGTCGGTGCCCTCGTAGGCCGGCGGAAGTCCTTCGTCAGGGTGGCCGAAGTCCCAAGCGGGCCGACGCTTTCCACTGCGTCCCTCCCCGCTGGCGCCATCGGACGAGGATCCCACCAGCCTGCTCGTAGGCGAGGTCGTAGCACCGCTTTGCCGTTTCGGTGTCGAAGAGTCGCCCTGGCCAACTCGCCAACTCGGCAATTGCCTGGTTGGGGCGGATCAACGACAGAGTTCCCCCCGGATTCCATCGTTGCCAGTGATTCATCTCTCGTCGCAACACTCGTTCCGCCGTCCAGCCGGCCGGTCCGAACATCGGCCCGGCAACAGGGGCAACCACCAGAAGATGCTCGGCTCGGTCGGCCAGATCGGCGGAAACGAGCGAACGAACGCCACCATCGATGTACTGATGACCGCCGACTCGATGCGGAGCCAACAACCCCGGCACCGCAGACGACGCGGCGACCAGGTCGGCCAAGGGGTAGTCCGCACCGCTGAGGACGAGGCGACGCAGACGCGGGACGGAACACACCACGGCACGCATTGTCGGAACGTGGGATTCGCCGAAGACCTCGGCGGCAACCGATCGGAGTCGGCCAGAACGCGGGTCGGGCCGACGAGGAATCGAATCGCCAAGCAACATGACCGCGTCGGTCCACCGCACACCGAGGGCCAATCCCCCCGCCACCCACGAGCCGGCCGATGTGCCCAGTGACGGTACGTCCGTGAGCGGGACACCACCGTCGACCAACGCCTCGCCGACGCCCAGTAGATACGCGATGCCGAAGAGGCCACCGCCTCCGTATACCGCGGCGAGGGGAACTTCCATGGCTCAGACAATGCGGTCCAGTCGGCGGCACCGACCAGGGCCATTCGTCACGAGTTGGCCCTCATCGGGCCTGCCGAGCCTCAACTAGTTCGACAGCTGCCTCGCAGGTCAGGACCAAAGTCCTTCGCTCACGCGCCGAGCGGCCCTGGCCGCCGAAGGGCACGTCGCCCAGGCTGAACGTACCGACATTCCACCGAACGGAGACTTCCGATGGCCCGGACAAATCGACCGCAGAACCTCGACCAACTCATCGCGTATCTCGCCGGTCACCCTGTGTCGGTGGATCTGGCTCGAGAGTTCGCCCAGGTTCGTCAACTCCACGACGGTCCATCCGCATCGAAGGCGGCGTAACTCGATATGCACCGAGACGCCGTCCACCAATGCCCGTACTGCGAATTGCGGTTCCTGTACGCCAACGAGGTGAAGGATCACGTGATCAATGACCACCCCGGCCACGCCGATGCCTTCCTGATGGTCGAAGTCCATGAACTCCCCCGCTAACGATCCCACCTTCGCTGGGGATCCAACCGCCGACTCCGACGCCGACGCCGACGAGGAGTCGGCGACCGAGGAGAACATCGCAATTGTCGAGGGCGACCTGGGCGACGTGTTGCAGATGACCGAGCCTGCGTCGCCACTCGATGTCCTCAACGACCCGGAAGACGAATTACTCGATCTGCCGGCCGAGGAGGATGCGATGCACGTCGTTCCCGACGAGGCCTAGTCGTGGTAAATCTCGTCGAGACCGACCCGGGACCAGCAACCGACCTTGCGAATATCGCCACCGCAGCGGTGACGCGTCGTCGTGTTTGCGGGCAACCTCGTCGGTGCGATGGCGACCGCGATGCTTGTAGTGATGTCCGGGCGACTCGATGCCGGTGACCACAGCGTCGGGCAGCGGGCCGTGGCGATCGCCGAGGCAAAGTCGAACCTCGGTTTCGGCCAAGCGGTGATCTCAGGCGTACTTGCCAACACCCTGGTTTGCCTGGCGGTGTGGATGTCGTTGTCGGCCCGGTCGGTGGTTGACCGGGTTGCGGCGGTGATGTTGCCGATCAGCGCGTTCGTGGCCGCCGGCTTCGAACACAGCATCGCCAACATGTACTTCATCCCGGTAGGCCTGTTCCGCGGTTGTCGGTCCCGGAGATCTCCATGCGGAGGTCACCGAGGTAGGTGCCGAGCACCCGATTCAGAAGAACTCTCCTCGTGAGAAAGCCCGAACGATGCGAACCCCGCGGGACTTTCGACTCGTCAGCTTCCTGCGGTCGAATGGCTGAAGTGACGTTCGGCCCTACCGGAACACTGCTCCTCGGCTCGATCATCGTTCCGTGACCGCAGAAGAACCAGCGGTCGGTCCCGGAGTACGGAGGTAGACGATGATGTACCACGACGGTTGGCGCAACGGCATGGGTGGCAACGGCGGATGGTGGACGATCCCCATGATGGTCATGATGATCGTCTTCTGGGGTGGGCTCATTTGGATTGCGCTCAACCTGACCAAACGGACCCACGCCGTCCCGCCGCCTCATGCGCCCGCTCCCACAGCAGCTCCGGCGAAGTTCTCACCAGAGGAAGTCCTGGCAGATCGACTCGCCCGCGGCGAGATCGAGCCCGACGAGTATCACAAACGTCTGGCTGCATTGCGGACGCACGCGAACAGCTGACCCCGAGTGGTACGACCGAGATGACCTACGGTAGCGACGACGTGGAGCGGGCGGTCTCCGACACCTCACGGTTCGGTCCGCCGGCCGGTGGGCGGGCCCCCGGATGGACCGCCGGTCTCGTCAACGCCGCCCGCAACGCAGAACACCGCGGCGACTCGGCGTGACCAGGTGTCAAACATAATCGTGACTCCCGGATCCGCGCCGTAGGCCGTCGAAATTCTTGCCAGTCACGGAGTCACCCCGACGATTCATGTCGCGTAGTGACCGGCACCGGACTCAGAGGATTTGCCGACGATCTCGTCGACCCCGTGGAGATTCCGTCTCACGCCAACCCGGCTTCGTCCCCCAGCGAAGCGAGCCGCCGCATTGCGAGGTACGGGCCGGTTGTCGGACGATCAGGGGACCTTGGCCCCTTCCGGACAAGAGCCGACGAGCCCACGCTGCACCCAAACAAGATCCTCGTAAGGAGCACTCATGGGACGCGCCGTAGGAATCGACCTCGGAACAACCAACTCGGTGGTTGCCGTCATGGAGGGCGGTCAGCCAACAATCATTCCGAACGCCGAAGGGGCTCGGACGACGCCCTCGGTCGTCGCCTTCACCGGCCGCGGTGAGCGTCTCGTCGGTCAGATGGCACGGCGGCAGTCGGTGCTGAATCCAAAGGGCACGATCACGTCTGCGAAGCGGTTCATCGGTCGCCGGTTCGCCGAAGTCGCCGATGAGCGAGATTCGGTTTCGTACACCGTCGAGGCCGGGCCCGACGACGTGGCGCGCTTCAGGATCGACGACAAGCCATACGCCCCCGAAGAGATTTCTGCGCAGGTGCTGCGCAAGCTTGTCGACGACGCCTCGAAGTTCATCGGCGAGCGGGTGACCGAGGCGGTGATCACCGTCCCGGCGTACTTCAACGACGCCCAACGTCAGGCGACCAAAGACGCGGGCAAGATCGCCGGGATCGAGGTGCTTCGGATCGTCAACGAGCCCACTGCGGCCGCGCTCGCCTACGGATTGGACAAGGTCGAACAGGAAACCATTCTGGTGTTCGACCTCGGGGGCGGAACCTTCGATGTGAGTCTGCTTGATGTCGGCGATGGCGTCATTGAGGTGCGGGCCACCGCCGGCGACACTCACCTGGGCGGCGATGACTTTGATCGCCGGGTGGTCGACTGGCTGGCCGAAAAGTTCATGGCCGACAACGGCATCGATCTCAGGAAGGACGCTCAGGCACTCCAACGCCTCTACGAAGCCGCGGAGAAGGCGAAGACCGAACTGTCTGCGGTCACCCAGACCCAGATCAGTCTTCCGTTCGTTACTGCGGACGCGACTGGACCGAAGCATCTCGATATCACCCTGCGGCGATCCGAGTTCGACGACTTCACCCACGATCTTGTGGAGCGCTGCCGTGGACCGGTGGAGCGGGCAATCGCCGACGCCAAGGTGACCGCCAACGACATCGACGAGGTCATTCTCGTCGGAGGTTCGACACGAATTCCGGCCGTGCAGGCGCTCGTCAAGCGGCTGACCGCGGGACGTGAGCCGAACATGACGGTGAACCCCGACGAAGTGGTCGCCGCCGGCGCGGCGATCCAGGCCTCGATCATCAAGGGCGAAACGCAAGACGTCGTGCTGCTCGATGTGACACCACTGTCGCTCGGACTCGAGACCATGGGTGGCGTGATGACCAAGCTGGTCGACCGCAACACGACGATTCCGGCTCGGCGGTCGGAGAAGTTCACGACGGCGGTTGACAACCAGCCTGCAGTGGACATCGTCGTCCTCCAGGGCGAGCGAGAAGCGGCTGCCGACAACCGAATCCTCGGACGATTCCAGCTCGAGAACATTCGCGAGGCACCACGCGGTGAGCCGCAGATCGAGGTGACGTTCGACATCGACGCCAACGGCATTCTCAACGTGTCGGCACGCGACACGAACACGGGCGCGTCCCAGACGATCACGATCAGCGAGAGTTCCAACCTCGATCAGGGCGAGATCAAACGTATGGTCTCCGATGCCGAGCAGCACCGTGCTGATGACGCGAAGCTCCGCCAGGCGATCGACGCCAGAAACGAGTTGGACGCCGCGGCGTATCAGCTGCAGCGTCGGTTGGACGAGCTCGGCGAACGAGCGCCGGTCCACGAAAAGGCGAGGGCGGAGATGGTGATCGCCGAGGCCCGCCAGCTCATCGAGCAACATAGCGACGATCTCGCACGGCTCCGTGCCCACACCAGCGAACTGCAGCAACTCGTTCACGGGATCGGCGCAGGAGCCGAGAGCGTCGGCGCGATGAGCGGTTCGCCCGACGGCAGCGGTTCGGGGCATCCCGGGGACCATGTCATCGACGCCGAGTTCACGACCGACTGAGGCGACTTCATGCAAGCCGAGTCGAAGCAGAGCGAGACGGTCGTCGAGCCGTCTGACCGACCAGCGTCGATCGATGAAGCGGCGAACTCACTTGACCAACTCCGAGTGCGCCTCCAACACGTCGAGGACCAGTGGCGTCGGTCGGTCGCTGATCTCGACAACCTGCGAAAGCGCTACCAACGAGAGCTGGAACGAGCACAGGTGGCGGAGCGAGAACGCGCCCTCGGATATTGGTTGACAACGCTCGATGACCTGAACCGATCGTTGACCCCGACGGTGGTCGATGGCGGCGGAATGGTCGACGGGATTCGAGCCATCGTCGCCGGCGCGACCATGCGACTGGAGTCCCTCGGATACCCACGCTTCGGAGAGGCGGGCGAAGTCTTCGACCCGACAATGCATGAGGTCGTGAGCACCATTCCCGCATCGAACGACGCCCCGGCCGACACCATCGTCGCGATCGTGAAAGCGGGCTATGGACGCCCGCAAAGCCTGCTGCGTCCAGCATCGGTCGTCGTCGCCAAGGTGCCTGACTAGTGGCCGACCAGAGCCTCTACGACGCGCTCGGCGTTGGGCGTGGCGCAACTGCCGATGAACTCCAACGGGCATACCGCAAGCTCGCCCGTGCCTGGCATCCGGATGTGAACAAGTCGCCCGAAGCCGAGGATCGCTTCAAGAAGATCAGTGAGGCGTATGACGTCTTGTCCGACCCCGATCTGAGGACGAAGTACGACACGTTCGGTGACGACTTTCGCCGTGTTCCCGATGACGTCAGCGCGGCCGACTGGGCACGAGCCCAACGTCGCGGTGGAGGCGCGCGGCAGGCAAGCCAAGACGTATTCGTGGACTTCGGGGATTTCGGCGGCCGAGGCGCCTCAATGGAAGACCTCCTCGGTGGCTACTTCGGACCGGGCCGATCACCCGGGCCCCGCACTGGACCCGACCAACAAGTCGACGTCGAACTGTCGGTTGAGGAGGCGTTTCGCGGTGGCCGTCACAAGATCAGCCTCACGGGCTCATCAGGAACAAGGGACTTCACGGTGGCCGTTCCGCCCGGAGTCATCGACGGCCAACACATTCGTCTCGCCGGGCAGGGAACGGCAGGCCGCGGCGGTGGAGCACCGGGCGACCTCTATCTCGTCGTGCGGCTTCGCCCGGACCGCCGGTACCGCGTCGAGGGCCGTGACATCTTCGTCGACCTACCCGTCTCACCATGGGAGGCCGCGC
>JANNNL010000233.1:0-8351 GCA_031398525.1 Actinomycetes bacterium
ACCGCAACGACAAGTGGCTGCGTCACCGCTTTGAAGAGATGAACGTGATCCAGTTCGAGGACTGGGCCGATACCGGGGAGGAGTACCTGGCCTTCGAACTCGGCGCCGACACTCCTGCCGCCGTCCAAGGCTGATCTGCCCGCCACGGCACGCCCGCGGCCCGGGTCCACCGCCACCAGACGCCAAACTGGAGCGCGGTGGCGCGTGGGGCGCTACGGCGCTCCCCGAATCCGGTTGGCCCCGGGGCCGGGCCGCCACAGAACGCCACGGGACGCCAATTTGGAGTCAGGTGGCGCGTGGGACGCTACGGCGCTCCCCGGAACGTGCCAGATTGATTCTGGGCGGTGAAATCGTCGTTTGACATGGGGCCCGCCGTTCTACGGTGGGCCCCATGATCGTTCCTGATGACAAAAACTGGACCTGGGTGCTCGGACGGGAGTGCCCGGAATGTGGGCTTGATCCGCAGGCGCTAGATCCTGCCGCCGTGTCAGAGATGGCCCGCGAGCAGGGCCCATTGTGGGCATCGCTGGTCAGCCGGCCGGGCGCGGCGACCCGTACGCGGGCCGACCGCTGGTCGGTGCTCGAGTACGCCTGCCATGTGCGTGACGTGCTGCGCTTGTTCGACATGCGCCTCATGCGGATGCTCAACGAAGACGATCCGTTGTTCGCCAACTGGGACCAGGACGTCACCGCCGTCGAAGATCGATATGACCTCCAAGACCCGGAGGTTGTCGCAGTCGAAGTGGTCGAGGCCGCACACTCCATCGCCGACACGTTCGCCTCGGTCGGTCACGACCAATGGCAACGCGTTGGCAGGCGCAGCGATGGCGCCTACTTCACGATTGAGTCGTACGCCCGCTACTTCATCCACGACCCAGTGCACCACGTGTGGGATGTCACCAGCTGATCGGGCGGCAGCAGGCGGGCGGCCCGCCGAGTCTATTCGAGGTCGTCCTCATCGTCGGGGACGACCAGGATCGGCAGCGGGGCGCGGTGGACCATCTCGTAGGTGATCGAGCCGAGGAGGGCGGCCTTGAGCGGCCCGGCCCCGCCATGGCCAACGGCGATCGCATCGGCCTCGCGAGCGCGGGCAACCTCGATCAATGCATCGACCGGACGCATCTTGACCAGTTCTGCAGCGATCTCGAGTCCGGGGCGATCCCCGGCGATCTCGTCCCGGATCTCGGCGATCGCTTCCTCGCCGATTGCTGCCATCTGCTCCTCGAGCACGCCACCCCGCGGTCCCATCGCGACGGCCTCGTAGCCGAAGACGAGCACCAACGGTACGCCCATCAAGTCGGCGACGCGGGCTGCGGTGCGAGCAGCCTCGTAGCCGCTGCCGTCGCCGCCTACCCCAACGACGATTCCTCCACCAGCCATCACTTGCCTGCCTTCGTGTAGGTGCCCAGCGGGGCCGCCGGGCCGTCACTGCCTTGCGGATCGGGAATCGCGTCGGCCGGGTCGGGGCGAATCCCGAAGAACACCGGATACTTCTGACGACACCAGAGCATCAGCGGCACCCCCAGGATCAACAGGATCGTGCCGATGACCAGCACCGTTCCGATACCGAACGTTGTTCCCGAGCCGTACGACTCCTTCGATGCGTCGATCAGCGTCTTGACGAAGACGTAGGTAAGGATGACCGCTCCGAGCAGCGGAAGGACCCCGACGAGCACGAAGTTCTTGGCGCTGCGCAGCAGATAACGGCGGTAGTACCAGACACAGGCGTAGCCCGTGATCCCGTAGTAGAACGCGATCGCCAGGCCAACTGCGGCGATCGACGACCAGTAGACGTTGAAGTCGGCGGTCAACATCGAGCCGCCCGAGGCTACCGCAAGTCCGATGAACCACACGCAACTGAAGGCCCCGAACGCCCACGTCGACCACGCCGGGGTCATCGTCTTGCGATCGATCTTGGCCATCTTCGCCGGTCCGGCTTTGTGGGAACCCATGCTCAGCATGCTGCGGGTCGCCGGCAGAATCGTCGTCTGACACGAGGCGGCGGCCGACGTGAGAATGGCGATGATCAGCAGTTTGTTGAAGAATCCTCCCAACGCTTCCTTGCCGACGGCGTAGATGGCGTCATCCTGGTTGTCGATGACGAACTGCGGTCCAAGGAAGGCCTGGGTGCCGTACGACGTGAGGATGTAGATCGCCAGCAGAATGAACACGGACAGCACCGCGGCGATGCCCGGGGTCCGGTTGGCGTCCTCACATTCCTCGTTGACGCTGACGGCCGTGTCCCATCCCCAGTAGGCGAACACTGCGATGACCAAGCCGGCGGTGATCGCCGACATGCTCAGGTCGCCAGGGGTGAGCCACGACAGTGATGGTGAGACCGAGCTGTATTCGACCTCGTTGATGACCCGGGTCACCCCGTCGCCCATCGAGCGGACGATGGCCACGACTGCGAAGATGGCCAGGATCGCCAGTTCCGTGCCGAGGAGCGCCACCTGCGTGCGGGCCGAGAGCTCAATGCCCTTCCAGCAGATCCAGCACATCGCCAGGATGAAGGCGCAGCCGAGCACCGTGACATAGATGGCGTTGTTGGCGGCGTCCTCTGCGCCGAACAGCAGGAGTAGGTATTGCCCCGAGATACCCGCCAGATTTGGCATGATCAACAGGTCGGCGATGATCAGCCCCCACGATCCGAGCCAGCCGCTCGACGGCCCGAATGCCCTGGTCACCCAGGCAAACGTGGTGCCGCAGTCGGCGTCGGCCTTGTTCATGTAGAAGAACGCGGCGGCGATGCAACCCATCGGAACGAAGGCGAACAACATGATGAACGGGGCATGAACCCCGGCTTGCTCGTTGATCCCGCCGATGCCAGCGGCCAGCGAATAGCCCGGCGCCGTGGATGCGACGGCGATGACGGTGGTGGCAACGAGCCCGAGGGCCCCGGCTTTCAAGCCCTTCTCGCCCGCAGATGGCGAGTGGGTAGTTGCAGTCATGGATCCCCCGGATCGTCGGTGACGTTGGCGAGATCTTTCCACAGTGCCCGAACCCCGCACGGCGATGGATACAAGTACCATACAAGTTGTGACCCCCGCCCGGAACCCCGACGCCTGGAATCCCGCCCAGTACCAGCGCTTCGCCAATGAACGATCGCAGCCCTTCTTCGACCTGTTGTCGATGCTGGAGCCAACCCGCCTCGTGCGTGCGGTCGATCTGGGCTGCGGCACGGGCGAGCTCACGGCGGTGGCGGCCAAACAACTGGGCACGTCGATGATGACCGGCATCGACAACTCGGCGGCGATGTTGAAGGGGGCGAAGGCCCAGGCGTCGGCCTCGGTGACGTTTGAGAGCGCCGATATCGCCGAGTGGACATCGCGCGGTGACCACGATCTGGTGCTCGCCAACGCCGCGCTGCAATGGGTGCCCAACCACGTCGAGGTGATCAAGCGCTGGGCCGCGGGATTGGCGCCCGGAGGACAGATCGCCATCCAAGTGCCGGCCAACTCCGACCATCCATCCCACCGGGTGGCAATGGCCGTTGCGACCAAGCCGCCATACATCAAGGCGTTCGGCGGATGGCCGCCCGACGACCCGGTGGCCAAGAACGTGCTGGGGCCCGAGAAGTATGCCGAGCTCCTCCATGAACTCGGCTTCGAGCGGCAACACGTGCGGTTACAGGTCTACGGGCACCTGCTCGATTCGAGCCGTGACGTGGTCGAGTGGGTCAAGGGCACGACGCTGACCCGCTTCAAATCGCTGCTCTCGGCCGAGATGTACGACGATTTCCTGTTCGACTACCGCAGCCGCCTGCTGGACGCGATCGGCGATCGCAAGCCGTACTTCTACCCGTTCAAGCGCATCCTGATCTGGGGTCGTCGGCCGGGCTGAGCTCGACGCGTCCTGTCCCATCGGTGGTCGAAGAAACCGAGGCGGCTCACTCTGTCGCACGTCACTACGCTTGAACAGTCGTCGGCAGCCCACGGGCACGTATAGAAGGTTCGGTCACTCAATGGCACGGTTCGGTCGGGTTCTCACCGCAATGGTTACACCGTTCGAAGCGGACGGTTCACTGAACCTCGACAAGGCCCGCACCCTGGCCAAGTGGCTCCAGGATCACGGCAACGAGGGGCTTGTCATCGCGGGCACCACCGGCGAGGCACCCGTGTTGACCGACGACGAACGGCTCAGCTTGTTCGCTGCCGTGCGCGAGGTGGTCACGATCCCGCTCGTTGCCGGCACGACCACCGCCGACACCGCTCACTCCGTGCATCTCACCAAAGAAGCGACCAAGCTCGGCGCCGATGGCATCCTCGCCGTCTGCCCTTACTACAACCGGCCATCGCAGGCAGGGATCGTCGGCCACATGGAAGCCGTCGCCGCGTCCACCGATCTACCGATCATCGTGTACGACATCCCGGTGCGGACCGGCCGCAAGATCTCGACGGCAAACTTGCTCAAGTTGGCCCGCGAGGTGCCCAACATCGTCGCGTTGAAGGACGCCGCAGCGAACCCCGGCGAGACCGCGGTGGTCGTCGCTCACGCCCCCGACGGCTACGAGGTCTACAGCGGCGACGACATCATGACGCTGCCGCTACTGGGCTCGGGTGCGGTCGGCGCCATCGGTGTTGCCACCCATTGGACGGGGGAGGATCACCAGTTGATGTTCGATCTGTGGGAGAAGGGTGACCTGGCCGGGGCCCGTTTGGTGAACGCCCGGATGATCGAAAGCTTCCAGTACGAGACCGGCGACGACGCGCCGAACCCGCTCCCGTCGAAGATGATGATGAACCTGCTCGGGGTGCCGGTCGGCGAGGCCCGCCTGCCGATGGGCCCGCCCCCCGCCTGGCTCGAACCCCGCGCCCGCGAGGTCCACGCCAACCTCGAAGCCGCCCGCGCCGCCTGGTCCCGCCGCCCCGCCTGACCGGCAAGCCGTTGCGTTGGGACCTCGAAGGGCTGTGGGTCGCCCGCCGCGGGGAGTATCGGCTCGTCTATGAGATCGACGACGAGGCGATGACGGTGACCGTCGTCCGCATCGACCACCGGCGAGATGCATACCGCCCGAGGTGATTGGGCCTCGTAGGTGCCTGTGGTCGTTTCCGGGATGGCGCGGTGGTGGCCGATCGTCAACGTAGTGTGGGAACCCTCATGAGTGATCTTGTACGTATCTCGTTCCTTGGCGGCCTGGGAGAGATTGGCCGCAACTGCCTGATCATCGAGCAGGAGGGCAAGCTGCTGATGATCGATTGCGGGCTGATGTTCCCCGATGCCGACATGCATGGCATCGATCTGGTGCTGCCCGACTTCGCCTATCTCCGCGCCAACGCCGACCGCATTGTCGGTTGCGTCGCCACCCACGGCCACGAGGACCACGTCGGCGGGCTGCAGTTCGTCCTACGCGAGCTGTCGTTCCCGATCTTCGGTTCCGCGGTCACCCTCGGGTTGGCTCGCAACCGCATCGAAGAGGCCGGGCTGCTCGGACGCACCGAGTTGGTGGTCTGCAAGGACGGCGAGCGCCGAATGATCGGGCCGTTCGACGTCGAATTCATCCCAGTCACCCACTCGGTGCCCCACGCCCACGCCATTGCCGTCCATACACCCCAGGGCGTGATTCTCCACTCGGGCGACTTCAAGCTCGACCTCACTCCGGTCGACGGCCGACGCACCGACCTGGCCCGTCTCGGCGAGATCGCCAAGACCGAGGGTTTCCGGCTGTTGCTGGCCGACTCGACCAATGCGGAGGAGGCCGGCTACGCCCCGAGCGAATCGTCGGTCGGCGCGACCCTTCGCGCCATCTTCGCCTCACAACGGGATCGGCGGATCATCACTGCCAGTTTCGCCAGCCACATCCACCGCATGCAGCAAATCGCCACCGCCGCAATCGGCGAGGGCCGCTTCATCGCCACCCTTGGTCTGTCGATCAAGAAGAACGTCCGCATGGCCCGCGACCTGGGCTTACTCGACATTCCCGAATCATCGTTGATCGATATCGAGACGATCGACAAGTACCCGCCCGGCAAGGTGTGCATCATCTCGACGGGCTCGCAAGGTGAGCCGATGTCGGCGCTCTCTCTGTTGGCCCGGGGTGACAGCCGGTGGCTGACGATCGGCGACTCCGACACGGTCATCCTGTCAAGCCACGCGATCCCGGGCAACGAGACCAACGTCAATCGGGTGATCGACGGCCTGCTGCGAGCAGGTGCCCAAGTGGTCCACTCGGGTATCGCCGATGTGCACGCCACCGGGCATGCCCAGGCCGACGAGCTCAAGACATATCACTCGATCGTGCAGCCCGAATGGTTCGTGCCGGTCCACGGCGAGTACCGCCACATGTTCGCCCACGCCCGGCTCGCCGAGACCATGGGGATGGCACCCGATCATGTGCTGCAATGCGAGGACGGCGACCAACTCACCCTGTCCGACGAGGGTCTCGCCAAGACCGGCCGAGTTCCTGCGGGCTACCTGTACGTCGATGGCATCGTCGGTGACGTTGGCCAGGGCGTCTTGCGCGATCGCAAGCTGCTCGCCGAGGAAGGCGTCGTCGTCGTCATCGTGACGGTTGACGTGGGTACTGGCAAGGTGCTGACGGGTCCGGAAATCATCACCCGCGGCTGGGTCTACGCACCCGAAGCCGAGGATCTGCTCGATGAAGCATGCGACCGTGTGGCCGAGGCGGTCGAGAAGGCCTTGTCCCAGGGGGTGCGCGATGTAGTCGCACTTGAGCGTGACGTTCGCAAGGCTGCTGGCAAGTTCGTCAGCGAGCGGACCAAACGTCGCCCGATGATCGTTCCCGTCGTGATGGAGGCGTGAGCGTAGCGAACGCCGCCGGCCGACCGAGCGCCAGCGAATCGGGTGGTGATGGGGTTCGGGGGCGCAGCCCCCGTGTGGCAGAGGCGTGACCGAACTATCACGTTGCGCACCGCTCCAGAGCCCCTAGCCTTTCCGGTCGTGCGATCGAACGTTGATCGCCGAAGAAAGGAGCCCTCATATGGGACTCATGGACATGCTCGGCGGCTTGCTGGGCAAGAAGGCACCCAAGTCGGGTAACCCCCTGCTGGATGCATTGCTGCCGATGTTGCTCGGTGGCGGCGCGCTCGGCGGCCTCGCCGGCCTGCTCAAGAAGTTCAGCGGCGCTGGCCTCGGCCAGAAGGCCGACAGCTGGGTTGGGACGGGTCCGAACGAGGATCTGCAGCCCGACGAGGTCGAGTCGGCCCTCGGTGGCGACATGCTCAGCCAGCTCGCTGGCAAGGCCGGGGTCTCGACCGACGCCGCAAAGGGTGGCCTCGCCAAGATGCTGCCGAACCTGGTCAACCACATGACCCCCGGTGGCACCGTGCCGACCGGTGGCCTCGGCAAGCTGATGAAGGGTCTTGACTTCAGCAAGATCCTCGGCGGTCTCGGCGGGTGATTGCTCGGCGGGCGGTCGCAGCGTTTCTCGCTGCGGCCGCCTGTTTCGCGTGCGGAGGGTCGTCGTCTGCTCCTCGCTCCCTGTTGCGCCTCGACGACGTCGCTCCGGCCATGACGGCTGTTGAGCAGGCCCGGGGCGGTCCGCAGCGCTACACCGAGATCAACGTCGGTCCCGATCTGGTCAACCTGTTCGTCGTCGTCGATGACACGACTGAGCTCGCTTACGTGTATCGCAACGGCAAGCTCGAAGCGCCCCGAGAACCCACGCCGCGGCTTGCCGATTCGACCGAGTTCGACCTGGCCAACGTTGACGTCAACGCCGTGGCCGGGTTCGATGACCGGTTGTTCGAGGACCTTCCCGACAGCGAACTGACCCGGCTTGGATTGATTGATTCCCCGCCGACCGGGCTGGCTTGGCGGGCGCTGCTAACCAGCGCTAAAGGCGGCACCTTCGAGGTGATCTTCGGCCCGGATGGTTCGCTGATCGGGGCGTTGCCGAACGCCGATCCAACCGCCGTTGGCACCTGACGTTTGGACGGAGAGTCCCGTTTTGAAGTGTCCCGAACGCTTGCGCGCCTACTTGGTACTCTTGCGTCATGGCCCAACGGGCGTCTGACCGCAATTCATCGCGCCCCCGCGGCGTCAAGCCCGCTGCCAACGAAGCAGAGCGGGTGTTTGGCGCGACGCGTTCGGGAAAAAATCCGAAACGGGCTCCCGTAAAGGGTGCTGGACGGTCCGTTCCATCGGCGAAGGCCGCGTCGGCCAAGCCGGCGGCAGCTCCGGCGAAGTCGGCACCATCGCGGGGTCGCAAGTCGCCGGTGAGCGGCACGGCGCGCGAGGTCATCGCTGGGCACGAGAGCGACCTGCTCGGTATTGGTTTGGTGGTCGCCGGCGTGTTGATTGCGCTGGCGGTGTGGTTCCGTCTGGCCGGGCCGGTGGGTCGGGGGATCAGCGATCTGTTCGGCTGGTTGTTTGGAGTTGGGCGATACCTC
>JANNNL010000239.1:0-6984 GCA_031398525.1 Actinomycetes bacterium
GATCACGATGTTGCGGCCTTCGTAGATGTCGTCCAAGGACACGTCGGGGCCCCCGAAGGAACGTGGATTCACTATGGACTGACATCGTCGGACGTGGTCGACACCGCATGGTGTTGGATGCTGCACGACGCGGCCCAGTTATTGGTCGAAGCGGCCAGCGAACTGATCGGAACGCTGCGCGACATCGCCCTACGGCATCGGCACACGGTGATGATCGGCCGAACCCATGGGATTCATGCCGAACCCACGACGTTCGGTGCGAAAGTCGCCCTCTGGTGCCTTCAGGTCGACCGTGACCGCGACCGACTTCGCAAAGCCACCGTCACCATCGGGGTCTGCAAACTGTCGGGGGCGGTCGGTACCTATTCGAACATCGACCCGTCGGTGGAACAGTTTGTCGCCGATCACCTCGGCCTGACACCGGTTCCAGCGACGCAAGTGATTGCCCGCGATCGTCACGCGGAGTACGTCTACGCATGTGCGAGCTTGGGTACGACCATGGAACTCATCGCTGTGGAGCTACGTCACTTACAACGCACCGAGGTTCGTGAAGTCGAAGAGGGGTTCAAACCGGGCCAAAAGGGCTCGTCGGCGATGCCTCATAAGCGGAATCCGATCTCTGCCGAGACCATCTCGGGCTTGTCGCGTGTGCTTCGAGGAAACTTGCAGGCTGCCATGCAGGATGTTGCTTTGTGGCATGAACGCGATATTTCACATTCAAGTGTGGAACGCGTAATTCTCCCTGACTCGTCGCAATTGGCGTACTACGTGACGCGGCGTATGAACCGCTTGATGTCAACGTTGCAGGTGTTTCCCGACCGCATGGTCAAGAATCTGGACTCGAGTTTCGGACTGGTGTTCTCGCAGCCGGTACTGCTGGCGCTGATCGAATCGGGCATGACTCGAGATCAGGCGTACCGGATTGTTCAGGAGGACGCCGCACAAGCATGGGCCGAGCAGCGATCATTCCGGTCAATCATTGGCGAAGACTCCCGAGTAGCGGTGGAGCCCGAGGTGCTCGATGGAGCGTTCGACCTGTCTCGCTCCCTCCGCAATGTTGGTGGAGTTTTCGAAGCCATCGAGGCAATTCAGATCTCGTAGATCTCAATTGCCTCGACGGAACGACGGAACGAGATGTCAGGCCATGCCGCGGCTGATGTTGGCCTGCTTCAAAACGGCGGCGTCGACGCCGACTTCTCGCCATGCGGCGTACGAAATGCCCTGTCGATGACTGTAGGAGCCGGCGACCGAGATGAAATCTGCCTCAAGCGCAGTGATATCGACGCCGGTGTCCATTGACTCGAGTTCTTCCTGAAGGTCCATGCGCTCCTGAATCAACTTCAGTTCGCCCAAAGGATCGGTCTCGAGAAACTCGGCCTCGATAGCCTCCAAACGTCGCGCAATGCTTTCCGGAGTGCGCTTACGGCCACGCTTCGGCTTATTTGCCTTCAGCGCTTCTAAGTAGTCACGGACCGCTCTGCTTTCGCTACGGCCAACAGCCAGAGCTGCCTTGTGGTCATCTGTCATGGGTCCTTTCGGACCTCGTTTTGCTGCCATTTTCATATCATGCACAGAAGGTAGTTGCAATTGCAACTACCCCCGATTTGGTCTGGATTTTGTGACCAATCGCTGACGTCCCGTGGTCGTTGACCACAACCCTTGATTGAAACTGAACCGCGAACTCGTCACGCAGCTGAGGGCGAGGACTTTCTGTACTTCAGATGTTCTCCTCCGACGAAAGAAGTTCCATGATGCTCGATGACTCGTCTCGCGGCTCGGCGCTCGTGGTGTACCGCGATCTTCGGCGGCGACTCACCGTGATCGTCAGCGAAGAGCAGTTTCGCTGGCTGTGTGAGATCGAACAGGCACTGACATGCCAGACATGGGGAGAACTGCGCGCCACGGCTCCACCCGACGTCTATTTGGAGATCTTGGACTTCGCAGGATTCGGGGAACTCGCCGATTCGCTCGTCGACACTTTGGGCGGCCGTGGGCCGGCAGCATGGGCGGCAATTATCAACGCTTGGCAACACCGTACCGGCGACCGACTGCCCCTCGATAGCACTCGGTTCGATGCAGAACGGCTCGAACCGGTGCTCGGAGGGGCCTATCCGCCCGACCCGTGGATCTTGATGGCTGACGTCGTACCACGCCGGTTGCTGCACTTCTATGAACGGGCATGGCGCGAGACAAACGCGCTGGGCATAGATGACCGAGACATCGTCGCCACCCTGCTTGCCGATCTCGGCCGGATCGGTGCAGTGATGCGCAATGCTCGTGATCCCCACGAGCGGGCTAGCCGGTTGACCGCCGCAAGTTGACGTACGACCTCGACATCGACCTCGCCGTCGGTGCCGGGGCGATACGTTTGCACTTATGGAATTGTCGCGTCAGGCGCTGTTGGACCATGTCACGACCTACTCTGTTCGACGGGGTGAGTTCGTCCTGAAGTCAGGCGCCCGGAGTTCGTGGTTTCTCGATACCAAGCAGACGGCGTGTCGTCCCGATGGCATTGTCCTCGTTGCCGACGCTGCCCTCGGGGTCATTCCTGGCGATGCAACCGCAATCGGCGGCCTGACGATGGGGGCCGACCCCGTGGCGTTCGGTATCGCCGCCGTCGCAGCAACTCGCGGTCGCTCATTGCGCAGCTTTAGTGTGCGCAAAGAGGCCAAGGATCACGGGGTGACCGGTCGAATTGCCGGTGCGTTGCAGCCGGGAGACCGAGTGGTCATCACCGAGGACACCGTCACCCGAGGTACATCGATCATGGAGGCGGTTGACGCCGTGGTCGCGTTCGGTGCGATACCAGCCGCGATAGTTGTCATCGTCGATCGGGGCGGCACATGCGGCGACATGGCGGCCGCCCGAGGAATTCCTTACTTTCCCTTGTTGACGGCCGTCGACCTGGGCTTCGAGTTCGGTAGCTGACCGCGGTGACCGATCCATGTGAGCTCCATCAAGCCCACCAGACCGATGAGTCGTTGCTCGAAAAGGTCATTGACCACTTGGAGATCGACGGCGGTGTCATCGTTGGCGATCTCATCTCGCCGGACACGCTGAACCAGTTGAACGCCGACCTGGACACCGCTATCGCGGTAACGGCAGCCGGCACGCGACATCCAGGAGTTGCCACTCAGCGGTTCTGGGGGGCTCAGACCAAGCGGTTCACCCGGCTTGCCTGGAGATCGCGCACCTTTGCGACAGAGGTGCTCTGTCATCCTCTGCTGCTGGACGTCGCCGATCGGTTGTTGAATTCTTCGGCTGCGGACTATTGGATGAATACCGGGCAAATGATGGTTGTCGGTCCGGGCTCCCGAGCGCAGTATCTGCATCGCGACGCCGACAATTGGCCGGCGATGAACCGGCCGGGAGGATTCGAAGTCACTGTCAGCTGCATGATCGCCCTGACGGACTTCACCGCCGAGGCCGGGGCAACGAGGGTCGTCCCGACGAGTCAGGCGTGGGATGACTACGGCCGCGCTGCGACGCCGCAAGAAACGACCCAGGCGGTCATGCCTGCTGGCAGCGGGTTGATCTACACCGGGCGTGTGCTGCACGGGGCCGGGGCGAATGTTACGAACGACGTATGGCGGCGCGGGCTGCACATTTCCTACGTGCTCGGGTGGCTGACCCCCGAGGAAGCAGGGCCGCTTGGCTCGCCCGCCGAGTCGGTCCGCGACCTGCCCGAGCGAGCGCAGCGGCTGCTGGGGTGGCGATCGTATGACCCGGGTGACGATGCCGCCAGGCTGTGGACGGTCGACTACGAGGACGTGCCGGTCGGACTTGGCTGGTAACGGGTGAGTTCGACAGATCGTGACGCTGTGATCAACGACGCCAGACACACGTTGGTTGCCGCGGGAGGAGCCTTGGCTGCTGGCGGCTTCTTCGTTGGTTCCTCCGGCAACTTGTCGTGTCGCTACGGCGACCTGGTGGTGATCACGGCGACCGGAGCAGAACTCGGGAAAATGACAGTCGACGACACCGTCGTGGTCGATCTTGTTGGACGACTGGTTGGCGGATCGCGGCGACCCAGCTCGGAACTGCCTCTTCACCTGGAGATATATAGGCGGCTGAAGTTGGTCGGGGCCGTTGCGCACGCCCACGCATTGGCATCGACGGCCGTCTCATGCGCCGTGCGCGGCGAGCTTCCGCCGCTGCACTACGCGTGCATGCATCTCGGCGGCCCGCCTCGAATAGCGCCCTATGCCACCTTCGGCACCGATCAACTGGCGAGCAATGTGCTTGGCGCGCTGCGCGACGACCGGGCTGCGGCGCTCATGCAAAACCACGGATCCGTCGCGATCGGAGCGACACTGAACGAAGCGGTTGCGAACCTGGAATTGGTCGAATGGCTGTGCCAACTCCACCACGCCGCTCATCAATTGGGTCACCCACGAATCCTCGACCCCGATGAACTCGGGCGCGCCGGGGAAGCATTGCGAACTCGCCAGCACGAGATCGAACTGGCGTAGACGGTCAGGCCGCGACGTAGCGACGACACGGTTGCCCGCGCAACGAACCGCAGGCCGGCGGCGCGCCTGGAACCTCGACATCCACGAGCGAGAGCACCAACGCGGACGGATGTTCGGCATCATTGGCGACTTCGACCTTGGCTCCGGCCGCAAGCGTGGTCGCGAACGCCCAGATGGCCCGGTTGCCACCAGGAGCATCAACGACCAGGCGAATTCGCGACCCTTCTCGGAATGGGTGGGCAAATGGGAAGACCTCTATCCGCATCGGGGTGAGTTCGCCGTCGGGAAGGTCGGCGGTATCGGCTTTGAGGTGCCTCTGCACCGGGCGGGTCTCGCTTGAAGCGGCCTCGTCGAGAGCCCGATGCGATGCCCGTAACCAGCCGCTTTGCACGTAGACCTCGGTGCCGTCGGGCCGGACCTCGCTGATTGAGACCTCGAAGTCGACATCGGGTTGGTCGGCGCGGACCCACAGATCGACCGAGGCGGAACCGACGTTGACCACGTCGCCATCAAGTGGACCGGTGATCCATGAGGCACTGGTGCCCGCTGGATTCTCGGCCCAGTTGTAGACGACATCGGCTTTCCATACTCCCGACGAGCTGCCCTCGTAGTACGTGGCTGGGGTTGCGTTTGGGGTCGACACATAGGTGGTCGGCCGGTCGTCAGCCCCCGGCTTCGTGACCTGCATCGATCCGTCACCGTGGAGGAACCAGCGCAATGGCTCGGCGGTCGGGATTGGCCATGCGGTGAACCCAATCTCGAAGCGGGGAAGTGGAGCAGCGGCGGGCTGGCCGTCTGCGGCCCCCTCCTCGAAGAGCACCCGCACTGGAGGGTCGGCTTCAAACGCCGCCAATGCCTGCTCGTAGCTCATCCCCTCGAAGCGATTGACCGCTGGCAACGTCAGCCCGTTCACGCCGGTCAGCGAGCCGGCGAGGATTGGGGCGATCACCCGAGCTGCATCGAGCGACGGGACACGCTTGGCGACGTAGAGATCGAGGAACTCGACGTAGCGGCCGAACACCCCCAGGCTGAGCGACTCGGTATGAGTGCCGTTGAGCAAAGTGGCGTACACATGGGGCGACCCGGTGAACTTGTCGATCATTGTGGGGAAGTGGCCGCCGGTCTGCTCGTCCTGCCACGTTCCGGCGATGAACACCGGCACGTTGATCTGGTCGACGAACGTTGCGGGCGCGATCGAGTCACCAAGGGTCGGGTCGTAGTATGGGTTGGCGTTGGTCGTCGCCCCGAGATCAGGATTTTGAAGCCGTAGTTTCTGATTCTCGTCGCACACTTTGTCGCCCGCATCGACCCGCTGCTTGCTCCACTCCTGACCGAACGGCTTGGCCTGCTCTTGGCGTTCAGATGCCCACGAGACGGCAAATCCGGTATTGAGGATGCCGCCCGGATACAGCGTCGAGCGATAGCTGTCGTCGAGGACAGACAGCGGGGTGATTGCCGCCAGATGGGGCGGCCGGGTCTGCCCAACGAACAATTGGCTGATCCCCGGGTACGAGATGCCGACCATACCGACGTGGTTGAATTTCGCCCACGGCTGCGCAGCGACCGTCTCGACCACGTCATAGCCGTCGATGCTTTGCATCCATTCGAAGAAATTGAACGAACCGCCCGAGCAGCCGGTACCCCGGATGTTGACCCCGACATAGGCGTAGCCGAGGGTCGTGAAAAGCTGCGCAAACGTCTCGTCATCGGGGTTGGATGGCGCATAGCCCGAGTATTCGACCACCGTGGGGAATGGACCATCTTGTGCGGGGCCTGGCAGCCAGACTGTGGCCGACAGGGTCGTGCCGTCGCGAGTGGTTATGTAGCCGAAACCGTCACCGAGCTGCTGATCGTCGTAGAACGACTGTCGAGGTGGCGCAGCGCTACGGCCGAGTACCTCGACGGGGTCGGAACCCGCCCGTTGATCGTCTCCGAAGCCTTGCTCGACGGTGTAGGTCCCCGCGGGGAGCTGGCGGAACAGAACAGCACCGTTCGTATCCGAGCGACCGGTCGCCGCGACCTCCCCGGTCGTCGTGATGACTTGGAACTCGAGCGGGTTTTCGAGGGATCCGCCGGTCACCGTGATCTGTTCGATGCCACCAGCGACGTCGAACGCCGCCGGTTCGAGGATGGCCTCGGTGGTAGTCGGGATAGCGCTGGACATTGGCACAAGTGACTCGGTGGTCGCTGGGGCGGGAACCGTCGCTGGGGTCGTTTTGGGTGGCGCATTCGAAGCGTTGGTGGTGCTCGTGCAGCCGCCGATCAGCGCGAGAGCAACAAGAATTCGACCACCGCGATCATGCATCCGCTCATCGTCGCAGATGGGGTGACGATTTCAGATGCTGAAGCTCGTCGACGAGGAGCTCTCGCGCCCGCTCGATGTCGACTTCAACCGAAGTGTCACGGTGTAGCTGCCAGCAGGCAACACGTTGGAGCTGTAGCTCGGCGACGATTTGAAGCAGTTGCCGTTGGGGTATCGCAGCCCAGTGTTGATCGAGGTTGCCCCGTCGCT
>JANNNL010000290.1:0-7050 GCA_031398525.1 Actinomycetes bacterium
TGCCGGGCTGACGATGAACCCGATGATGTCGGCGATATCGCCCGGCGATTGCGCACCCGCCACGGCGGGCGGGGCGAGATAGTGCACCTCGGCGGCTTCGGCGTCGGCGAGAATCAACTCCGCGCCAACGGCGATCGCATTCACTCGGATGCCGTCGGGGCCGAGTTGCCGCGCCGCAGCCTTCATCAAAATCCGCTGGCCTTCGAACGTTGCTGCGCCAGGGGCGTAGTGCGAGCCCCCCGTCATGCCGGTGGTCGGCAGCAGGACGACCACGTTGCCCCCCGAGGCCCGCAGGTGCGGGATGGCGGCCTGGAGCGTCCACAGCATCCCCTGCATCCCACCCTCCCAGGCGTCGGCAAAGCTGGCATCGTCAAGCTCCTCGAACGGCACCGGGGCCAATGCCCCCGCGCTCCATCCAGAGATCACCAACAGATCGAGCCCACCGAGTTCGTTGACGGCCGCGGCGAAATCGCTCGCAGCCTGGTTGCGATCTATGGCCGCGACGGCCAGCGACACAACCCTCGTTGAGGCCGACCGTAGACCTGCGGCAGTCGCCGCCCCAACGGACTGGTCGCCCCCGGTGACGATGGCTCTCATCGCCACCGCCCGGTTTTCGTGTTTCGGTGCACCACCACGGCCGTCATCAGAACATGAAACGGCGAGGGGCGGCGAACCGCGGCCGACTAGAAGCGGCGGTCGTTCATCTTCTTCTTGGGCGGAGCCTTGAACGGAGCCTCGATCAACTCTTCGAACTTGGCGTCGTCGGGCTGCTTGGGATCGTTGAGCTTCTGCAGGTACACCTTGATCGCGGCGCGGGCGGGGGCAACGTGGTCGCCCTTGGTCCCAACGGAGCGGGCGAGGGAGTCTTTGGCCTTGACCACGCGCTCCTTGCGGGTCGCCTTTTCCTCCTCGGAAATCTCCCGCTTGGGCTTGTCGGCCCCCTTGGGAGCAGCGGACGAAGCCGGCGCGGTGCGGCGGGCAGCCATTTCCTCGGCGGTGGTCAGTTTGGCGCGGATTGCCATTGCAAGAGTCCTTACGATCGGGGCGCTACGACGATACACCCGCACGCACCAGGTCACCCCAGCGCCGTACGGGATGTCACAACACCGTGGCGAGAACGCGAGAATGCGTTCGTGCAGCGGATGTTCCGAATTGAGCCGCTGACACCCCACCCGGTTGGGTGAGATCTCAGCCGTTGGCGCGGAACTTGTCGAGTTGGCGGCGGTCGCGTTTTGTCGGTCGACCGGTCGCCCGGTCTCGGACGAACGGCGCAGGAACCCGATCGGCGGGCTCGGGGAGCGGGCTGTGGTCAATGAGGCAGGTCGCCGCAACCGGTGCCCCGACGCGCTTGTCGATGATCGTCAAGACCTCGAGCATCCGTTCGTGACTGCGGGTCGTCGCCGTCACCCGGTCACCCACCCGGACCGTCGTCGATGGTTTCGCCGATGCCCCGTTGACCCGTACGTGACCGCCGTGACACGCGTCGGTCGCCGCGGTACGAGTCGGATAGATCCGCACCGCCCACAGCCACTTGTCAACCCGGGTCGCGTCCACTCCGACGAACCTACCCGACGACGTCGAGCCCTACGATGGCGCCGTCATGATCAATCGAGTGGGCCGGTTCGAGCCGCCGACGTCGCCCGAGACGCTCTACGACGGGTTCGGCATCGAGGAGCACGACGAGTTCTGGGTCGAGATCGGCCAGTGCCCGACCTGTCGGCACGTCGAGCTGATTGACCTGCGGGCATGGGTGCTCGGTCCGGACTGGGCGACGCCCGGCCCGACGCAGATCACCCCCGATGCCCTCGCCGAGGTCGTTGCGGTCTTGGGGCTCGACGACAAGCGGTTCGATGGCACCACCTACCTGACCGATGCCCAACGTCTGACCGTCTTCGCCAGGGTGCTCACCTGCCCGACCGATGGGTGCCTGCGATCAGCGCTCCACCTGGTCTCATACGGGGAATTCCAACCCGCCCGGTACCTGTCGTTCAACCTCGGGAACATCGGCGTCACCACCACGGAGTAGGGGCGCCCGCTACCCTGTCGAGCGGGGAAGGCGGCCGGTGATGTCGATGGCGGTGGCGTCGATCGCCGAGTACGGGAGTCGGGAGAAGAACTCATCCGCGTGCCGGGCGAGCTTGCGGATCGCCATGAAGTTGGAGCCCCCTCCGACTAGTGCACCGAGGCCGAGGGGAAGGGCGGTGCCGAGCGCAACCAGGCCACGACGGGTTCCATAGCGGCGGATCAGCATTCGACTCATCAACCGGTTCACGGACTGCAGGGTGGCCAGCGACACCTTGCTTCCCGCCGCCGGCGACAGCCCGGTAGCAACTTGGTTCAAGGCGGTGGTGAAGCCGTCGCGAGCCGAACCGCCGTAGATCAGCACCGCCAGCAACCAGGCGCGGCGCTCGTCAACGGACGGATTCGGACGACCATGCAGCGCAGCAACCGTCAGAATCAGGTCGCCCGCCCGGGTGGTGAACCAGGCCAGCTCGGCCGTCGTCGCTAGAAATGTTGCGGCCGTGCCAAGTGCCGGCGCCGCCGCTGCGACCCCCGCGGCGCCGCCGAATGCGCCGAGTTCGAGCGCAAACGAATTGGTCAGCGACTTGATCTTCTCGGGTCGAATGTCACCCTTGAGCGATGCCGCACGCTCAACCGCGGCGTCCCAACGGGCGGCCGACACCTGGTCGATCGTGCTCAACATCTGGGTCGAGAGCCACTCAAGATCAGCCGGTTTGAGGCGTGCAACCAGCTTCTCGGCCCATTGCTGGGCCCGCTGCTCGGCCGCCGGGCGCTTCTTCACCATCCGATTCTGACACCATGGGCAAGATCAAACCGTCCGGGGGACATCCATGAACCACGCTCCGCTCACTACCGCCGTGTTCGACGACCTCATTGCCTCGCTCAGCCAGATTCGAGATGGCTATGCGCTCAACGAGACTCGATTCGCCAACCCACTCGACGTGGTCGAGGGGTACCGCTACGTCGTGCAGGCCTTATCGGCGATGTCGGAGATGTTCGCCGAGGCCGACCCCGAGCACCCGCGCTTCGCGTCGATCGTCAGCCCGGCGCGCAAGATGCAGGGCGACAATCCCGATGCGATCTACCACTTCGCCCGTATTCGGGGTGATCGCGCCTACCGAGTGTTCGGGCGGATCAACGAGCAGTGCTACACCTCGTTTACCGTCCACGGCGTGGCGGCCGACGGCGGGATGGCCGGGCCGCTGCTTGGCGATGTCAACGACCGCAACTTCACCGTTGGAGACGACGGGACCTACGAGTTGATGCTCAGCGCCACCGAGCCCGCCACCGGTAACTGGTTGCGGCTCGACGCGGCCGCCCACAGCGTCGTCGTGCGCAGCTACTACCACCTGGCAAAATCTGCCCAGAACGACCCGACGATCAACGTCGTGATCGGCATCGAACCGCTCGACGCTCCGGCTCCTCCCCGTCCGCTGACCGACGCGGTGTTCGCTGAGCGACTGCGCGAGGGCGTTGGGTTCCTGCGCCAAGCGACTATTGGCCAGAACATTTTCGGTTCGCCGTCGCCGGTGCCGTTCGTCTCGAACGTCCCCAACACCATGCCGATGCCGTTCAGTTTCCGCGACTCGGGGCTGCCGGTGCCGGGCGCGGCCGACATCGTCTATGCGATGGGCCGCTGGAACCTGAAGTCTGACGAAGCGCTGGTGATGACCGGTTTTCTTCCCGAATGCGCCTTCGTCAACGTGATGTTGTGGAACAAACATATGCAAACCCTCGAGTATCGCAATCGTCAGGCGTCGCTGAATCAGAAGCAAATCACGCTCGAAGCCGATGGCAGTTACCGACTCGTCGTCGCCCGCTCCGACCCCGGCGTGCCCAACTGGCTCGACACCGAGGATCACGAGCAGGGTTCGATTTTCTGGCGATTCCTGCTGCCGGAAACCGACCCGACGGCAATCGACTGCACCGTCGTTCCGCTCGCCTCGCTGCACCCATGACGCGCCTACGCGACCTCGGGTTCACGATCGGCACCGGCACGCCCGGGCCCTGGAACGCGATCACCGACGTCGCCGGCGTGTCGGTCGGGCACCGGACCTTGATCGCTGATGGGCCCCGCACGATCCGTACCGGGGTGACAATCATTCACACCCGCGCCGTGGGTGAGCGACACGACCGCTGCTACGGCGGGCTGTACTCGTTCAACGGCAATGGGGAGATGACCGGCTCGCATTGGTTGGAGGAGTCCGGCCTGGTCAGCGGGCCGATCGGCATCACCAACACCCATCAGGTCGGACTGGTTCGCGACGAGTTGGTCCGCTACGAGGTCGAGACCGATCCGCAGGCCGATTGGTGTCTGCCGATCGTTGCCGAGACCTACGACGGTTTCCTCAACGACATCAATGCGTTCGCCATCACCGCCAACGATGTGCAGTTGGCGATCGCCGATGCCGAGGTCAACGCGGCGTCAGGTCGCGTCGCCGAAGGCAACGTCGGCGGTGGCACGGGGATGATCTGCCACGGGTTCAAGGGCGGCATCGGCACGTCGTCGCGGGTCGTCGACACCCGCAGCGGCCGGTTCACGGTCGGCGCACTGGTACAGGCCAACTACGGCACTCGCTCCCTCCTGCGACTCGACGGCCGCTCCGTCGGCCAGATCCTCAACGGATCAGAAGTACCGCTCCCCACCGATCGACCCACCGCCGACGTCGGGTCGATCATCGTGATCATCGCCACCGACGCGCCGCTACTCGCCGATCAGTGCAAGCGCCTCGCCCGCCGGGCAACCGTTGGGCTGTCACGCGTCGGGGGAACCGGCGGCAACGGCAGCGGCGACATCTTCCTCGCCTTCGCCACCGGCAACCGGGTTCCGGCCCATGCCGATGGCCCGATGTCGGTGACCACGCTGCCCGGTGAGCACCTGACCGACCTGTTCGACGCCACCGCCGAAGCCGTGGAGGAGTCGATCTGGAACGCGCTGGTCGCCGCCGAAACGACGACCGGATTCCAAGGCCGCGTCGTCCACGCCGTCCCCCACGACCGACTGTCGGCAATGCGGTAGTTCCTCCGCCCGGCCACGGGCTGAACCAGCCACTCAGCCGGGCGGGGCGACGAGGTAGCGCAGCGAGTCACTGAACGACTCCTGAGCCGCCGCACCCTCGATCAGCGCAGGATAGCCGCCCATCAGCACCTCACGAGGGGTGTCGAGGGTCTTGCCGCCGGTCAGCCCGAAGATCACCCGTGTGATTTCCGGGGCATAGGTGCCGAACATCCGGTCCCAGACGATCAGCACCGCACCGAAGTTCTTGTCGATGTACTCGCGGTTCGACGCGTGGTGTACGCGATGCGACGATGGCGTGACAAACACCAGGTCAAGCACAGTGCGACGACGCCAGGCGGTGGTGTGCTGCAGTTGGGCGATGGTCGCCGCAAGCACGTCGAGCACGATGGCGGCCGCCGGGTTGAACCCGAGCAGCGGCATCCACAGGCTGAGCCACGGCTTGTACAGCGCCTCCATCCACGGCACCCGCACCGCCGTTGCGAACCCGATCGTGTCGGGCGAATGGTGGATCATGTGCGACGCCCACAACACCCGCACGCGGTGTTCGGTGCGGTGCACCCAGTAGTAGATGACGTCGCGGGCAAGGAACACGCCGAGCCACACCCACGGGCTGCCCAGGTTGAGGGTAAACAGTCGGTGGAACTCGTAGATATACAGCGACACCCCGAGCATCACCGTCTTGCCGACCAGGTTCTTCGTCGCCAGGAACGACAGCCCCGACACGATCGACGTGGTCGATTCCTGCAGGTCAAGCGACCGCCGCCGCCCCCGGTAGATCATCTCGCCGACCAGCGCGGTGATCGCCACCACGGCGAAGATCTGCGCCGGATACCGGCCGTACCAGTGAAACAAGCTCGACAACATGACCTCATCGTCGTGAATCGCGCCACCGCCGACAATCCGGTCAATCCCCTACTCCCCCGTAGGGGAACGCAACCGAGGTTAGTCCGGAAAGGTTAGGCAGGACAGGTCAGTCCGGAAAGGCGAATTGGAGGTAGCCGGTGGGCTGATCGACACCGATCTCTGTGGCGAGTCGGCGACTGGTCATCAGCATCGCGGTGTTCAGCGGATGAACGACCCACGCGACGTACGGTCGGCCCGAACGAACGAGAGCGTCGTCGATCACTGCCTGCATCAGTGCCCCACCGAGGCCGCGCCTCCGATGCCGAGGGTCGACGAAAACCGCGGCAATGTACTGCACGAACTGCATCGTTTCGTGCGCATAGTGCAGCCCGGCCCCAACGATCGTGCCACTCGCGTCGGCGACCAGGAACGCCGACCCTGGGTCGCGAAAGTGGCTTGCAGCTGCGCCTTCGAACACGATGCGTTCGACCTCGGCAGCCCATGACTCGGCCGACGGGTCCCGCTGCAGTTGGCTGATTCTCCACAGCGTCCGGTTGGTCAGCCGATGGAGTTGGAGTGGTTCGACCACTGCCTTCAGCGCCCGAGCCTGCTCTGTAGCGCCTCGCCAAGCCGACCGGTGACCCCCGGATCTAGCGCGGACGGGCCGGGGCCGACAAACGGGGTATGCCAGCGAATGTAGAAGTCCACGGGCTCGGTCTGGCCGAGCCGACGGGCCTCGTCGAGCGCTTCGCCAAGACCGTCGAGGAACGCGTGACGACGTTCCGCCGGCCAGTCGGCGACAAAGGCGATTTCTCCCAGCGCCGCCGGGTTCGGATGACGACGGCGACACTCGATCTCGGCCCGGGCATGCAACGCATAGAGATCGAGCACTCGATCGATATGCCGTTGGCGATCCTCGGTGGTCAACACCAACATCACGCCATCGGTATCGCGAATCAGAACCGGCTCATCCCGCGCCGCGTCGACCACCTCACGCCGCTGCCGAGCCAGATCCGACACCACAAAAGAGTTCACCGACACCTCCAACGTTGCTACAAATGTATCGCAAAGGGCATCGTCAGGCGGCCAATCGGCCGATGACGATGCGGGTTGAGGGAGACGAGCCGTCGCCCTCGGTCAGAAGGATCAAGCGCGCCTCGTGGGCC
>JANNNL010000318.1:0-11048 GCA_031398525.1 Actinomycetes bacterium
CCAGACTGAACAGATCGTGACGCCGTCGCGGTCGCAACACGAACAACGCCACCTTCTGCTGCATCCACTCCAGGCGAGCCTCGATCGGGCTCTTCGGGTCCCGCAGGCAGCACGCCTTGAACTTGCGCCCCGATCCACACGGACACTGGTCGTTACGCCCAACTCCCCGGTACGGCTCGGCCGCATTCCGCAGGACGCGAAGCGCCGACGAGTCATTCGGAAACCCGGCCCGGGTCATCAACGAGATCGCTCGGGGTGCGTCGCCGCGGTCGCTGACCAGGTCGGCGAGGGCGCGAGCAGTAAATCGGTGTTCAACGTCGCGGCGCAGCCCCTCCTCGAGATCTGCCTCCATGTCGATCGCTCGCCGATCCGCTTCGGCATTCGTCGCCCGCAGATACAGCCCGGAGGCCGAAGCTTCTCCACCTGGAGCTTCGACGAAGGCGGTAGCGAATCGATCGAGCAGAGACGAACTGCCGTCCTCGAAGTGCAGCGGACCGTCGAGGATGTATTCGGCAAACGCTTCGACCACCGCACCGTGGTCGAGATCATCGATCATCGAGCGCGTCGGTACCCATGCCGCATCGGTGGCGAGCGACATCATCCACGCATCCCAACCCTTGCGAATGATCATGAACGAGGCCGTACAGCACGGGTCGAACTGATAGTTCCGTACCAGCCGGTCGATGCTCTGGTCGTCGCGGCGCTTCATCGGCGGTGCCCAATCGACATCGACCTCGCCACACCAGTCGTCGCGAAACTCGAGGCCGCCGAGCGAGAGTAGCTCGGCCATCGGGGGTATCACCTGGGTGAACATCAGGCGAGCCGGATCGCTGACCAAGATGTCGAACAGGAACATCGTCAACTCGACGGCATCCTCACGCTCCTCGCGGTGGGCCTCGAAGCTGTCCCACAACGCCCGAGCTTCATCGTGGCCGTCGTTGCCGATGACGCCCGCCGCAATAGTCAGCGTGTCACCCGATCGGGTGAAAACGAGCAGGTCATCGGCCTGAAATTGCGCCAGCCAATTGACCGGACCCGCCATCGTTGCGTCACTGGCCGAGAACACGAGTTCGCCACCGGTCGTCAGGCTCATTGTCTCACGGCGGTAGCCAAGGTCGAAGTCGATGTGGGTGAGGTCGGGGGCGGTGTTGACAACCCCGGCAGCCAGTTCCTCGGCCGTGATCCGGTGGGTGAACGGTCGACCGCCGAGCACCTGGGTCACCGACCCGACCCAGTCGTCGTCGCTCGTCCAGGTGTCATCGGTGATGATCAGTAGCTCGTCGAGGTAGTCGGTGAGTCCGTCAAGGTCGGAATCCTCGGCCCCTTCGGCGGCGGCGAAGAATCCTTCGTCGGCGATCTTCTGGGTCAGTTCGACCACCGGCATCGGCCCGTCGGCGAGCAACTCCAGGCAGCGGTCGAGGATGGTTTGTTCGTGAGGTTCCAGTTCCACGGGCGAGACGTTACGCCGCTGACGCGCGGGTCGGGCTCAGTGCTTCAGTTGAACCGGGGTGCCGACGTAGGGCTTGTTGACGAGATCGAAGAAGTCGTTGCCCTTGTCGTCGACGACAATGAACGCGGGAAAGTCGACGACATCGATCTTCCACACCGC
Source organism: Actinomycetes bacterium (assembly GCA_031398525.1). GTDB lineage: Bacteria > Actinomycetota > Acidimicrobiia > Acidimicrobiales > Ilumatobacteraceae > JANMJD01. The sequence goes on from JANNNL010000318.1 coordinate 1,610, forward strand.
CTCCATGCCCAACTCGGGCATTTCGAGCACCTCGACGTGGGTGATGCAGTCCTGGGCCAGGCGGGCCGCCGGGCCCCCGATCGATCCGAGGTAGAACCCGCCGTGGGCCTTGCACGCCTTCGTGACCGCAGCCGAGCGGTTGCCCTTGGCGAGCATCACGAAACTGCCGCCGGCCGCCTGGAACTCCTCGACATACGAGTCCATCCGGCCGGCGGTGGTCGGCCCGAACGAGCCCGACGCCATCCCCTCGGGAGTCTTGGCCGGGCCGGCGTAGTAGACCGCGTGGTCCTTCATGTACTGCGGCAGACCCTCGCCGGCGTCGAGGCGATCCTTCAGCTTGGCGTGGGCAATGTCACGGGCGACGACGAGCGGACCGGTGAGCATCACCCGGGTCTTCACTGGGTACTTCGACAACTCGGCGCGCACCTCGGCCATCGGCCGGTTGAGGTCGATATGGACGACGTCGGAGCCTTCGAGATCATCGTGGGTGACGTCGGGTAGGAAGCGGGCCGGGTCGGTTTCGAGTTGCTCGAGGAACACGCCCTCGGCGGTGATCTTGCCGAGCGCCTGGCGGTCGGCGGAGCACGACACGGCCATGCCGACGGGGCATGACGCGCCGTGGCGGGGCAGCCGGATAATGCGCACGTCGTGGCAGAAGTACTTGCCGCCGAACTGGGCCCCGATGCCGGTCTGCTGCGACAACTCGAGCACCTTGGCCTCGAGCTCAATGTCGCGGAAGGCGTGGCCGAGCTTCGAGCCTGCCAGTGGCAACGAGTCGAGATAGCGGGTCGATGCCAGCTTGGCGGTCTCGACGGCGTGCTCGGCCGACGTGCCTCCGATGACCACGGCAAGGTGATACGGCGGGCAGGCGGCGGTGCCGAGAGTCTTCATCTTCTCGAACAGCCAAGGCAGCAAAGTCTTCTCGTTGAGCAGGGCTTTTGTCTCTTGGAAGAGGTAGCTCTTGTTCGCGCTGCCGCCACCCTTGGCCATGAACAGGAACTTGTAGGCGGCGCCGTCGATCGCCTGGATCTTGATCTCGGCGGGCAGGTTGTTGCCCGTGTTGACCTCGTCATACATGTTCAGCGGAGCCATCTGGCTGTAACGCAGGTTCGACGTTTGGTACGTGTTGAACACGCCGCGAGCGATGGCTTCCTCGTCACCGCCGACCTGGCTCCCGGGTGACGCGGTGAACACGTACTGGCCCTTCTTGGCCTTGACGATCGCGGTGCCGGGGTCTTGGCACATCGGCAGAATGCCGCCCGCCGCGATCGCCGCGTTCTTGAGCAGGTCGACGGCGACGAAGCGGTCGTTGTCGGATGCCTCGGGGTCGTCGAGGATGTTGCGCAGCTGCTGCAAATGTCCGGGCCGCAGGAAGTGGGCGATGTCGCGCATCGCCGTCTGCGTCAGCAGGGTGATCGCCGCCGGGTCGACCTTCAGAAAGGTACCCTCGGGAGTCTCAAACGTCGACACTCCCTCGGTCGTCAGCAGCCGATACGGCGTCTCATCGGGACCGAGGGGGAGCAGTTCGGTGAACTCGAATTCCGGCATACCGCCACGGTATCGGCCGGTCGCTGGTCCCGCTGAACCCGCTCGCCAGCCCGTGGTCACGCCATTTGGCCACCCGAGCGTGAGCGACCGACGACGTCCGACCTCGGCGCGCTGAGTTCCACATGTGCGAGCGTCCGCGCCAAGACCCACGGGGCACGCGTGACGAAAGTACGGTGCGGACATGAACTCGCGTCAGCGTCAAGCGATCTATCTTGCTCTGGCCGTCATCGGTCTGACCGGGTGTTGGTACTTCAATCTGCAGTGGATGGGATCCGACACCCTGCCCCAGGGCGGCAGTGGATTCGTCAAGTCGATGTTCGCCAACTCGGCGTCATCGTCGATCAGCTGGGATCTGATCTTCGGCAGTCTGCCGATCTTCTTGTTCATGATCGTCGAAGGCCGGCGCATCGGCATGAAACGGCCATGGTTGTACCTGATCTGCGGGATGGTCATCGCCTTCGCCTTCGCCTGCCCGCTGTTCCTGGCGATGCGTGAGCGCCACATGGATCGCCAACCGGATCGACAGCCCGTCACGGCGTAGTCGTACGATTCGATCATGACCGACACCGTCCAAGCGGAGGCCACGAACCCCGCGGCCGATCTTGCTGCCGATCTTGCCGCCGAGATCGAGGAACACGGCTACGTGATCATTCCCGATGCGATCGACCCGGCGTTCTGCGACGAGTTGATCGCCGAGATCAACCGGATTGAAGCCGAGTTCGGCATCTCCGAGGGGACGAACGACTTCGAGGGCTTCCACACCCGGCGGATCTTCAACGTGCTCGCCAAGGGGCGCGTGTTCGGCGACGCGGCGATCCACCCGCGGGTGCTTCCGGTCGTCGAGGCGGTGCTCGACCCTGGTCTGTTGCTGTCGGGCATCACTTCGATGAACATCGGGCCTGGTGAGACCCCACAATTGCTCCACGCCGACGACGGGATGGTCACCCTCCCCCGGCCTCATCCGGCGACCATGGTGACCACGTTGTGGGCGCTGTCGGAGTTCCGCGCCGACAACGGGGCGACCCGCATCGTGCCCGGCTCACACAAGTGGCCGGGCGTTCCCCGCACCGGCGAAGGGCACGAGTCGATCGCCGCCGAAATGCCCAAGGGAGGCGTGCTGGTCATCCACGCCTCGTTGTGGCACGGCGGCGGGGCGAGTTCGGCCGACGAACGGCGCTACGGCATGTCGATCCAATACGTCGCCGGGTGGTGCCGCCAGCAGCAAAACCTGATGCTCGGGCTGTCGCGAGAGGTGGTCGCAGCGATGCCTACTCGCCTACAGGAGTTGGTCGGGTACTCGATGTACCGCAACGTCATGGGCCACGTCGATCGCCAACACCCGTCGATCCTCCTCGGTGGCGAGCGTCCGCCCGAAATGGTCTGGGACCGCCTCGGTTCCAGGGGCCAGGGTGGCTCGGGAACGGCCGAACGTGACTGAGCCGCTCGACAACCCGATCTGGCACGCGCTCGTCGGCCCCCACGCCTCGCTGGCGTTGGGAGACGATGAACTCCGCTGGTACCCCCCGGCAGTCGGGATCTTCGTGGCCGCCCCCAACGCCGAAACATTCGACCGTGCCCTACCCAACTGGGATGGAACACTCGCCATCACCATGGTCGCCGAGCCGTTGCTCGTCCCGCACCGCTGGCGCAAGGTGTTCCACGAGGACTACCTGCAGATGACCTGTACCGCGGCGGTCGCGCCCTCCCATCGACCGCCGACGATCGTGTCGTTGACCACCGACGACGTTGCCGAGATGGTTGCGCTAACCGCAATGACCAAGCCCGGACCGTTCTTCGAGCGAACGATCGAACTTGGCCCCTACGTCGGGGTGCGCGACGAGGGACGGTTGGTAGCGATGGCCGGAACTCGCCTGGCATTCGTCGGCCATACCGAGGTCAGCGCCGTGTGCACCCACCCCGAGTACCAGGGCGAGGGCTTGGCCCAAGCGCTTGTCCACCGCCTCGCATCATCGATCGTCGCCCGGGGGGAGACTGCGTTTCTGCAGGTCGCGCAGACAAACCTGGCCGGGATTCGAGCGTACGCCGCCGTTGGATTCCAACCCAATGGTGCCATCGCCGCCCAAGCCTTCGCCCGGGAGTAGCCATACGTCGTTTTCCTCTCGACTCGACTTCGATCGCTCGGTGGAGCGGGATTTTGGTTGCGGTTTGCGACGGAATCCGTCACAGATCGCAACCAAAATCCTGCCCACCTGCCTGCACTGCCTGCCCAATCTCCATCACATGCATACTGAGTATTGATATTCGATTACCGGGTATGCATACTTGGTATCTATGGCAGTACGTGAAGGGCTTCTCGCCCTACTCCGAGATGGTCCCCGGCACGGGTACCAACTGAAGACCGAGTTTGAGCATGCGACGGGTGGCGTATGGCCGCTCAACGTCGGGCAGGTGTACACCACCCTCGACCGTTTGGAGCGCGACGGGTTCGTCGAGCTGCGCATCGAGCAGAAACCCGATGGCGAGCAGAAGACCTACCTGATCACCCTCGCCGGCGTCGACGAGCTGGGCAAGTGGTGGGAGACCGTTCCCACCGACGACCCGCCACCCCGCGACGAACTGATGCTCAAGGTGCTGATGGCGATCGAACAGGGCCGCGACCACGCGATGACCGTGATCACCTATCAGCGCACCGCCCTGTTCGGCCTGCTCCAACGCAAGCGCCGCGACCGACCGTCGGTCACCCCCTCCACCGGGGAGGCCCTCGCCGCCCATCTCGTCAACGACGCCCTCGTTGTACGAGCCGAAGCCGATCTGCGCTGGCTCGATGTCTGTGAATCTCGATTGTCCGCCGCCCCGAAGGCTGCAGACACGGCGGCTGGAAAGGCCCCCCGATGAACTCTCTCAATGCTGTCCCCATCACCCCGGTCCTCGACTTCCTCGATGTCGTCAAGAGCTACGGGGCGGGTGCGACCGAGGTCCGCGCCGGCCGGGCAGCACCGTCCACGTCACCCTGGGTATCACAGGGGGACCGATCGAGTTGGACATACCGGTCGCCCGAGATCGGCCGGCAACCCAGAGCGGCGTGTGCAGCCAAATCATCCCTGACCCCCGAAGCCGCCCGAAGCCTGGGCCTTGAGGTCATCGAGTCGGGTTGGATCGGGTGAACCCCCAAGGATCTGACCACGCGCAACGTGACGCGATCAACAAGGTCGGCGAGGATCAGAGCTACTACTTCGCAGCGCCTTCACCCGGCGCGAATGTCGACGCTGATCACCGACTGATCGGCTACCGACCCCGAACGCGCCGCTGCCCGGGACTATGCGGGTCCCGGGCAGCGTGCGATTGGTTGAGCACCGTGAGAATCAGACGGTGACCTTGCCCGAGCAGCTCACCCCGGTGCGGGTGGCGGTGAAGGTCACCGTGTCGGCACCGGCGTTGTCGGTGGTGAAGAAGTCGACGTCGATCGAGTTCGACGTACCGGCGGTCGTGCGGACCTTGGTCTGCGTCTGGGTGCCATCGACGATGGTGATCGTCCACGAGCGGGCGGTGGTACCGATGTCGTCGATCTGCACGTTCGACTTCATCCGGTTGGTGTCGCGGGGGCCAGCCTTGATCTTGGCGGCGACGCCGTTGGTGCATGAGGCCGTGCCCTTGACATCGACATCCTTGGCGTACGCCGGGGCGGTGGCAACACCCATCGAGATGAATACGGCGGCGGCGAGAACGGAACGCTTCAACATTGAAAAAATCTCCTGGGATCGGATGTCCGCTCGAGCCGAGCGGCGTGCACTCATCAGACCAAGGCTTCGGTCGTAGCCGCAATCGTCCGGTCGTCGTAGTACCTATTCGTGTATTTCGTGGGGATCACACGCCCACGTCACCCGATCAGGCGATCTCCACACCCATCAACTGCTCGACCCAGCGGGCCAGTTCGCTGAGGCTGACACCGGGACCCATCGCCAGCGCAGCGGCCCGGTACAGCTCGGCCCCCAGCCCCGACAGAGGCATCGGCAGGTTGAGCTCGCGAGCCAGACCGGTGGCGATTCCGACGTCCTTTGTCATCAGGTCGAGCTTGAACGGATCGTCGAACGTGCGCGAGAGAATCCGCTGCTCAATGTGATTTTTCGTGACCCACGATTGACCGGTCGAGGCGTTGAGCACCTCGTTCATGACCGCTGGGTTGAGCCCCGCGGACGCGCCGAGCGCCAGCCCCTTCGACAGTCGCGAGAAACGTCATCGCCGTGATCGTGTTGTTGATTGACTTCATGATGTGCCCCGAGCCGAGCGGGCCGACGTGGAAGACCTCACGGCCCAATACGTCGAGCAACGGACGGACCCGGGCGACATCGTCGTCGGCCCCTCCGACCATGAACACCAACTCGGCAGCCTGCGCGCCCCACTGCGCCCCCGACACCGGGGCGTCGACCATCCCGATGCCCTGCGCCGCGAGGGTCGCGGCGGTCTGCTTGGTCAGCCACGGCTGAGCCGACGAGGTGTCGAGCAGCAAGGTGCCCGGCTGCATCCCCTCGATCAACCCGAGCCGTCCCGTCGCCACCTCGCCGACCACGTGCCCGTCGGGCAACATCGTGATCACCACCTCCGACCGACGGCCCAGGTCGGCGGGTGACTCGGCGACCGTCAACCCGGGATAAGCGGCTACGACCCGACCAACCGCGTCAGCGCTGACATCAAACACGGCCAGCTCGTTGCCGGCCGCGGCGAGGTGCCCGACCATCGGCTCACCCATGATTCCCAACCCAATGAATCCGACGCGCATCGGCCGATACTACGGACCGGCCGTGGCGAACTCGTGAGTTTCAACCGCAGACCGGGCCGCCCTCGCCCACGCGTTGGCCGGGTACGGTGACCATGGTGAGCATGGTGAGCATGGTGAGCAACCCGGAGCCCGACCCCCACGACCAATTCCCCGCCGGATTCTTCGACCGCACCGATTCCAGCCCCGACTCCGGCTTCTATGCGTTCGATCGACTGGTCACCCACATTGACCAGCGGGCCATTGCGGCGGTCGGCAGTCTCTATGAACGGCTCGGACTCCACGAGGGTTCGGTGCTCGACGTGATGTCGTCGTGGATCTCCCATTTCCAGGTTCAACCTCCGGACCTGGTTGTTCTCGGGATGAACGCCGCCGAGCTGGCGGCGAACCCGATGGCAACTGACGCCATCGTCCACGACCTCAACGCTTCGGCCGCGATGCCGTTCTTCGCCAACGACCGCTTCGACGCGGCGACGTGCTGCGTGTCGATCGACTACCTCACCCGGCCGATTGATGTGATGCGAGAGGTCGCCCGCATCGTCAAGCCCGGCGGATTGTTCGTCTGCACGTTCTCGAACCGGTGCTTCCCGACCAAGGCGATCCGCGGCTGGTTGTCGGCGAGCGACGAGCAACACTGCACGATCGTTGCCCGGTTCTTCGCCCTCTCCGGCGGCTGGGAACCCGCCGAGGCCGCCCGCTGCACGCCGCCGAACACCCCGGGAGACCCGCTTTACGCGGTGTGGGCGCGGCGACCAATGGCCGCGGACTGACCGCGCCGATCGAGTCGCCACTGGAAGCGCAGCATGGCGGCCCCGACGACAACGATCACCACGAAGTTGACGACCAGTTGCACAAACGCTCCGCCCGCTTCCGAGTAGCGGCTGTGGACCACGGCGACCCCCACATTCGAGGCCGCCGGCACCGTCGTCACTGACACCAGTACCCCCACGAGCGACCCCATCCGCACCTGCGTCAACGCCACCACCCCCGCAACCGCGGCCAGGGCGGCGACGATCACCGTGTAGATATCCGGACGGCTGATGAACCCCGTCAACGGACGAATACCCTGCTCATAGGCAACCGGGGTCTGGCCGGTCATGTCGATCAGCCAGGTCATCAACGCGGTCAACGCTATGGCAATCGGGAACGACACGAGGATTGCCTTGGCTCCTCGCCACACCCGGGCCCATCGCCAGCGGTGCAGCCCGAGGGCCATCGACATCAGCGGCCCGTACTCCGGCCCGACGACCATCGCCCCGACAATGAGGATCGACGAATCGGTGAGAATCCCGACCGCGGCGATCAACACGGCGACCGCAACGAGGGCGACGAAGCTGACTGACAGGGTGCTGTCGCTGCGGATGCGGGCCTCGACTTCCTCCCAGACGACCGCCTCGCTCGAATCACCGGGAGCGGCCCCCTCGGCGACCTCGGCGGCGTCGGAGAATGCCATGTCGATCCGCTCGATCGAGATCGTGCCCTCGTGCTCCAACCGCAGGGCCCGTAGCTCGGCGATCAGCGCGTTGGCCGCTTCGGTGGCGACGTCGAACTGGACCAGGTCGCCATCAGGTCGCCGGGCCGCCCCGGGCCACGACACCACGTTGATCACCGCCGGGTTGGCCAACAGGGCGGCGAGCAACTCCTCGCGACGATCGGGCGGCGAGACCACGCGTAGGTGCAGCACAGACCTTCAGCGTAGGGGTGGCCTACTGCCCCGACGAGCCTTCGGAACGCGTCGGACACTTGAACGAGCGGGCAGAATGCACGTCCACCAAACCGAGGAGCCGGGCCGTGCGTGACCACTTCGAGCTACATCACTCCGACTCAGCCACCGAGCGCCTCGCGGAGCTGGTCAGTCGGTTCATCGACGATCGACTGCGCCACACCCCGCTCGGCCGACGAGCCTCGGCCGCCGAGATGAACGACCTGCTCGGCGGAGCCATCACCGACCACGGTCTGGGGGTCGACGCCGCCTGGAACCTGTTCACCGACGCCGTCGTCCCCAACAACATCGGTCTGGGCAGTGAACGGTTCCTCGCGTTCATTCCGGTTTCGCCAAGCGCGACCGGAGTGTGGATGGACGCGGCGGTCAGCGCAGCGAACTTCTCGGCCGAATCGTGGCTGGAGGCATCGGGCGCGGTCGGCGCGGAGAACCAGACCCTGAGCTGGCTGGCCAACCTCGTCGGGCTCCCGGCGGGAGCGGGCGGATGCTTCATGAGCGGCGGATCGATCGGCAACCTCTCGGCGCTCGCCGTCGCCCGCGACCAGGCCGGTGGACGGCGGGGCATCGCGGTGGCCGACACAGCCCACGCATCGGTCCACAACGCGCTGCACCTGCTCGGACTCGAACCGCTGATCGTCCCGACCGATGCCGACGGCCGATTCGTCGCCCGGGCGCTGACCCAGGCGTTGGTCGGCCGAGATGACGTCGGCATCGTCTGCGCCGCTGGTGGGTCGACGAACGCCGGGGTGGTCGACGACCTGGCCGGGCTGGCCGACGTCGGCGCGGCGCAGGGCCTGTGGCTTCACGTGGACGCCGCGTACGGCGGGGCGGCGTTGCTCGTCGACGAACTCCGGCCGTTGTTCGCCGGCATTGAGCGCGCCGACTCAGTGATCATCGACCCCCACAAGTGGCTGTTCGGCCCGGCCGGATCGTGCGCCCTGCTCTACCGCAACCCGGCCTTGGCTGCCGCGGTTCACACGCAGCACGGGCCGTATCTCGACGTGCTGCACACCTCGGATGACGACTGGAATCCGAGCGACTACGGTTACCAACTGACCCGCCGAGCGAGCGGGCTGCCGCTGTGGTTTGCCCTGGTCACCCATGGGATTTCGGCGCATCGCCTGGCCGTCGCCCGGACATTGGCGATCACCCGCATGTGTGCCGACCAGTTCGCCCGGTTGCCCAACGTCGAGTTGGTGATGGAACCTCGGTTGGGCGTCGTGCTCTTCCGCCGCACGAGCTGGGGGAATCCCGAATGGCGCAACTGGGCGGCCCGACTGCTTGCAGACGACATCGCCTTCGTGGCACCGACGACGTGGCGGGGCGAGCCGGTCGGGCGGCTGGTGTTCATGCACCCGAACACCCCCGACTCGATCATCGACGAGTTGGCCGACTCGCTGGCGTGAGCGAGTCGGGCGGGGCCCGGTCGTCTC
>JANNNL010000394.1:0-5543 GCA_031398525.1 Actinomycetes bacterium
GGGTCGATCATTTTTCTCTCCCACGTCTGGGACTACAGCGACACGGCTGCAGGGCTGTCATTCACCGCCGGTCCCGCGCTAGTTGGGCTGACCTCGCGCCGCGTCGGCCGTCTGATCGGACAGGTTGGGCCCGAGCCCTTGATCATCATTGGCGGCCTCTGCCTGGCGGGTGGGGCAGGTTGGCATTGGTGGCGTCTCGACACCCACTCGGCGTTCTGGTCGGCATGGCTCCCTGGCCATCTGCTCGCCGGAGTCGGCGTTTCGGCGATCTTCACGGCGCTCGGAACCGCCTCGGTCCACGGTGTCGCCGAACCCCGCCTCGCCGGGGCAACCGGGCTCAATCAGACTGCGCGGCAGCTCGGCGGCGTGGTCGGCGTGGCCATCGGTCTCGGAGCGCTCGACAGTCCGTTGCCGAGCTCCCCCGCTGGCTACACACCGCTGTGGATCGTTGTCATCACTGCGATGCTCGCTGCCGCCGCGTGCGGAGTCGTTCTCAAGCGAATGCGGAACTCAGGGCCGCGACCGCCGAGACCGTAGGCTTCGACGTTGTGGGCTGAACTGCTCGCCCCACGGGATTCAGTCGAGTATGCGCTGGTAGAAGGCGAGTTCGGCGGTGAGCGCAGCGACAATCGTCGAGGCTTGGCGGAAGCCGTGCCCTTCACCGGCGTAGGCGTGGTACTCACATTCGACGCCTTTGGCACGGAGTGCGGCGACGATCATCTCGCTCTGGTTTGGCGGGACAACCATGTCATCGAGACCCTGGAAGACGATCAATGGACGATCGAACCCGTCGAGATGATGGATCGGCGAGCGGGCCTTGTACACCGCTTGTGCGGTGGGCCACGGGCCGATCAGGCGGTCGCAATAGTGGGCCTCGAACTTGTGGGTGTCGGCGGCCAAAACGGCCAGATCGGCGACGCCATATGAACTGGCTCCGGCGGCGAACACATCCGCGAATGCCATCGAGGCGAGCACGGTGAACCCGCCCGCCGAACCGCCGCGGATGACCATCTTGGATGCATCGACGCGACCCGCCGACGCCAACCAACGGGCCGCCGCGCAGCAGTCCTCGACATCGACGATGCCCCACTGACCGTCGAGCAGGTTGCGGAACTCGCGACCGAACCCGGTGGAGCCGCGGTGGTTGACGTCGACGACGGCGAACCCGCGACTGGTCCAGAACTGCTTGGCGAGCGAGAAGAACGGCACCGCGTCCGATGTCGGGCCGCCGTGGATCATCACGACCAACGGCGGACGATCGCTCGGCGGACCCGCGACCGAGGCGTGAGTCGGTGGATAGAACCAGCCATAGGCATTGGAGGCGCCGTCGACCGTCGGAAACTCGATCGGCTCGGGCGCGGCGATGTCGTCGGCTGTCAGCGGCAGATTTCGACCCGCCACCACGGTTTGCCACGCAGCCGGGTCATTGAGTTCGAACCGAATGATCTCGGCATCGCGATCGGTGAACCGACCGATGGCGGTCACCGTCGACCCATCGAGCACCCAATGGTCGATCGCCGCGACCGAGATCTCGGTCGACTGACCGTCGACGTAGACCGTCGACCCGACCGCCCAGGCCACCCGGCCGTCGTCGGCAACGACGTAGTCGCGCTCGCCGAACACCCAGGCTGGGCCGCTCATCTCGGCCGCGATCGGGGCGACCGCAGTCGCCGTACCCGCTGCCGTGCCTGCATCGGTGATGTGCCAGACGTTCCACCAGTTCGACCTGTCGCTGATGACAAACTCGCCAACCGGTTGCATGAGCGACTCACCACGGACCAAACAGACCGGTGCCCTCTGCTCATCACCGTGGGTCAGCACCAACTCATACAGCGCCGTGTCGTTCCACGGCATGTTCGGATGGTCCCAGGCAATCCATCGCACCCGGTGGTCATCGATGAAGCGCGGATTGGCGACGAAGTCGGTGGCCGAAAAGATGACGATCGGCTCCGACGGCTCGTCGGCTCGCACCATCACGATCTCGTTGACCACTTGGTGCTCCGACCCGTGCGATTCGCGCACGCCGACGATCCAGTGACCATCGGGGGACAGCCGCATGTCGGCGTAGCGCAGCGACCGCGGTTCCGTTGGTTCCGGGGTCAGGGCAACCGGATCGGAACCGCTGCTCAGGCGATAAAGCCGCTGATCACTCCAATTGACAAACCACGCCGTACCGCGCTCGACCCAGGCCGCACCGCCACCGTACTCGTGAACCCCGGATCGGGCGCTAAACCCCTCGGGCAGCAGATCACGGCGAGTCCCATCGGGGGCAAGGGCAACCAGTTGCAACCGACCCGCCTCGGACGGCCGGCTCTCCAACCAGATCGTGCAGGGCTGGCCATCCCATCTCGACGTCCACACGTCGACCAGGCCGACGGCCCCTTGCGTCAACATCTCTGGCGTGATTGGCGAGGGCCAATGCCCATATGGAATCGTTCCTGGTGGCGGGTTCGTCGTCCGCTGCGCTTCCTCCTCGCGCCGCGTGCGCATCGTCGCTGGCGCTTCCCTCGGCGCGACGCTCGGTCGGTCGGCATTCGCTTCGCTCATGTCCACCACCGTACGCCCGGCTCCGCGCCGGAGCGACCCAGTTACTACTCTGACCCGATGGCCGATATCTCCCTCGAAGCATTCCAAGCCGAAGCCCGCGGCTTCCTCGACGCCAATGCCGAGCGACGCGAAGCAGAGAAGGCCTTTGTGTGGGGCGAGGGTGCCGACAACGTGGCGATGTTCGAGGAGCGCAACCGCGACACCGAGGACGAGATGCTGGTGAAAGCCAAGGAATGGCGCTCGACCAAGTTCGACGCCGGCTTCGGCTGGGTTTCAGGCCCGACCCAATACGGCGGCCGCGGCCTGCCCGCCGTCTATGACCGGGCCTACAGCGCGATCGAGCGCGAGTACCGCACGCCTAACCAGTCGTTCTTCGGCATCGGGTTGGGCATGGTCGCCCCGACCATTCAGGCCCACGCCACCGAGGTCGCCAAAGAGGCGTACCTACGCAAGATGTGGCGCGCCGACATCGTCGGCTGCCAGCTGTTTTCCGAGCCCGGCGCAGGCAGCGACCTCGCCAGCCTGCAGACCAGGGCGCTGCGCGACGGCGACGAATGGGTGATCACCGGCCAAAAGGTCTGGACATCGGGGGCGCAGTACTCCGACATCGGCGAGGTCATCGCCCGCACCGATCCCGACCTTCCCAAGCACAAAGGCCTCACCGGGTTCATTGTCGACATGCATGCCCCCGGCGTGGAGATCGTGCCGCTGCGCCAGATGACCGGCGGCGCAAGCTTCAACGAGGTGTTCTTCAACGACGTGCGGGTTCGCGACGATCACCGTCTCGGCGATGTTAACAACGGCTGGAGCGTCGCTCTGACCACGCTGATGAACGAGCGGGCCTCGATCGGTGCCGGTGATTCGGGTTCGGCAGGGGCCGGCGGCGGCATGCTGATCCGGTTGATCGGGATGGTCCGCCATTTCGGCCTCGACAAGGATCCGGTGGTCCGCAACAAGCTCGCCGATCTGATCGGGAGGATGCGCGTTGCCGACTACAACAACCAGCGGGCCCTCGCCAAGATCAAGGCCGGTCAGATGCCCGGACCGGAGATGTCGATCTCGAAGATGGCCCTCGTCGACAACCAACGGCGGATGAACGAGTTCACCTCGCTGGTCCTCGGGGCCCGCTTGCAGGCCGATACGGGCGAGTGGGGCACCTATTCGTGGAGCCAGCTGGTCCTCGGCGCACCCGGCCTGCGGATTGCCGGCGGGTCAGACGAAGTGATGCGCAACATCGTCGGCGAGCGCGTGCTTGGGCTGCCCAAGGAGCCGGGCATCGACTCAGTCTCGGCTTTCAAAGACCTCAAAGTCGGCACCCAGAAGGGCTGAGTCCGTCTCATCAGCGGGACGACGTCTCGCTGCGAAGCGACGCAAGTACCGTCAAGCGCCTATGCCTCGCCTTGGAAATCGTCCGCGTGCCATTTTGTTCGACCTCGATGGGACGTTGACCGATCCGGCTCCGGGAATCACCCGCTGCCTGGCCCACGCGCTGCAGTGCGTCGACGTGCCGGTTCCGACCTACGACGAGTTGTTGTTGGCCATCGGACCACCGTGGGAGTCGTATCTTCCCGGTCTTGGGGTGCCCGTCGACCGGGTTGGCGAGACGCTGACTCACTATCGCGATCAGTACGAGGCCGGGGGCTTGTTCGAGGCGACCGTCTACGACGGCATCCCCGCGCTGTTGGCCTCGTTGCAAGAGGACGGCTTCGAGCTTGCCCTTGCCACCTCGAAGCCGATCAACAGCGCATCGCGAGTCATCGACCACTTTGGGTTGGGCGACTACTTCACCTTCCTGGGCGGAGCGACCCTCGATGGCACCCGCAGCCACAAGCACGACGTCATCAGCCACGTCCTCGACAACTTGAGCCACCGAGACGTCGTGATGGTCGGCGATCGCAAGTACGACATCGAGGGGGCTCGCCATCATGGATTGGCGTGCATCGCCGTGTCGTGGGGCCACGCGCCCGAAGGTGAACTCGCGTCCCTCAATCCCGCTGCCGTTGCCCACTCCCCGAGCGACATCGGGTCGCTACTACGCTCCCTTCCCGGCTGAAATCTCAAACCTCCGCCACCACTGGTGAAACGACACTCGCTAGAGTGAGATACATGCGCCGTCGACTCCCGCGACTCGGGTCGGCCGGTTTGCTTTTTGTCGCATCATGTGGCGGTTCATCACCCTCTGCCGAACCTGCAGGATCTGAGAACGTAACTTTCCAGACCTCCGACGGAGAAACGCTCGAAGCAACCCACGTGGGCACGGGCACCACCGGTGTCGTCATCGTCCATGGCTCCAATGCCAACCGCACCCACTGGTACGACGCCGGCGGCCAGATCGCCGAGGCTGGATTCCAGGTGCTGATCGTCAACCTACGCGGGACCGGCGAATCGACTGGCACTCGTCGCACCGAGCAGGACACCGACATCCTCGCCGCCGCCGCATGGCTCGACGATCACAGCGCCGAGAAGGTTGCCCTGATCGGGTCGTCGATGGGGGCCACCTCGGTACTCGTCACCGCCACCGAACGGCCTGTCGCCGGAATCGTGGCGCTCTCGCCTCCGCAACGGTCGTTCGAGATGGATGCGGTCGCCGCGGCACCCAAGATCACCGTCCCGGTGATGTTGTTCGCCGCCGAGAACGACACGGCATTCGCCGAGTCGACCACGGCGCTCGCCAAGCTGCTCAACGTCGAACCGCGCATCGTGTCGGGCAACGGCCACGGCACCGGCATGTTCGCCGACAATCCCGACGTGATCGCCGAGATCATCACCTTCCTGGGCTCGCTCTAGCCAGCTCTAGCCAGGTTACGCGGCCACCGGTCGGTTGTCGGAAAGCGCCCCCCGCTCTCCGACGACCGACCACCGGGCATTCTCACCACGTCGTGTCATGCGTCGGGCTCGCCGTGACGACACCGTTCGAGCCGGCCCAGCGGGCGAGGTCTCGGCCTTCGATCGCTGCTGCCAGCAGATCGGGAAAGCGGTCGGGGGTGCAGGCAAAC
>JANNNL010000407.1:0-5220 GCA_031398525.1 Actinomycetes bacterium
GGACTGAGCCCGGGAGTGGTCCTATCGGAGCTTGCTGGCGACCAACCATTGGAACGCCATCCAGCCGGATTGAGCCGGCCCGACGGATTCCTTGACCAACCGGGCCCCTTCGTCGCTGATCGGCTTGGCGCGGTCCCCGGCCTTGACCTGTACCTCGCTGACCCGTTCCAGCATCACGAACCAGCCGACCGCCTCGTCAACGGTGGCCCCAACGGTGAGCAAACCGTGGTTGCGGAGCAGGACCGATTTGTTGCGGCCGAGCGCCTGGGCGATGCGCTTGCCCCCGTCGGTTGAGATCACATCGAGTTCTTCGTCGTCGAAAATGCTGTGGTCGTCGTAGAACGCGCACGCTTCCTGACTGATCATCGCGATCGGCTCGACCATCGCCGCCAACGGTGTGCCATATGGCGTGTGGGTATGGGCGGCGGCGACGATGTCGGGCCGGGCCTCGTGAATCGGCCAATGGATGTGGTGGGCCGCCGGGTTGATGTCGTCCCACCCGCCATCCACAGGCGCCCCATCGGGACTGACGAGCACCAGGTCAGCGACCGTGACCTGGCCGAATGGAACTCCATAGCGGGCGAGCCAGTAGTGGTCGGTGAGGATCGGATCGCGGGCCGTGATATGGCCGTCGCCCGTTGCCCCCCAACCATGGGCACCGAAGATCTGGTAGCCGAGCGCCAAGCGTTCGCGCCGATGAGCTCTCAACTCATCGAGATCAGTGATCGTGGGTTCATCGTCGGTCCGGCGGAATGCAGGCGTCACCATGGCGTCATCGTACGACGAGTCGGTCACCGAGAACGGCGTGGGGGTCCTGCGATCGGCAGGGTCACCACCAGCCGCGCCCCTGCGGCCACCGAAGCTGCGACCACTGTCCCCCCGTGGGAGGTGGCGATCTCGCGAGTGATTGCCAGACCAAGCCCGGTGCCTCCGGAATCACGAGTGCGCGATGCGTCCAACCGACTGAACCGTTCGAAGACGCGTTCGCGTAGCTCCTCGGGAATTCCCAAGCCGTCGTCGGCGACAATGAGGACCGCGTCCTGCTCGACGATGTCGAGCGACACCGCCACTCGCTGCTGAGCGTGGCGTACGGCATTGTCGAGCAGGTTCGCCACCAACCGGGCAAGATGCTCGGTGTTTCCGCGTACCTCGACGGGGCGAACCTCGCTCAAATCGACGGAGATCCCCTCGCGGGAACGCGTTCGACGTGCTTCTTGTCGAATCACGTCGTCAAGGTCGAGCAGCGCGGTGCTCGTCGCCGTCGCACGCTCATCGCTCTGGGCGAGGTACAGCATGTCTCGAACCAGGCCCGACATCCTGTCGTTGTCCTTGAGCAGGTCGGCCAGCACCCGTGGCGCGTCGACCTGCTGCGGATGGGCCATTGCCAGTTCGAGGTCTGCTCGGCTGGCGGCGAGTGGACTGCGCAGTTCGTGGGAGGCATCGGAGACGAATTGGCGTTGGCGGTCTGCGGACTGCTCCAACCGGTCGAGCATCTCGTTCATCGTTCGGGCCAAGCGGGCAATCTCGTCGTTACTGCGGGGCTCGGGCACCCGCCGGCTCAACTGGCGACCCGAGATGTCGGCCACCTCCTCGCGGATGGCGTCGACGGGGCGAAGGGCGCGCCCGACCGACCGCCAGCAGATCAGTGCGACCAGACCGATGAGCAACGGAAAGCTGATCATCAAAATCGTGCGGGCCGAATTGACGGTCTCATCGATTCTGCTGAGGCTGAATCCGGTGAAGATCGTCACCGCCCCAGGGGCGGCACCAACCACTTTCGTATGTACCCGGAATGGATCTTCGGGGTCGATGCTGAGATGAAGCGATCGATCGGAGTCGTAACGCTCACCGACGCTGAGACGAAGGATCGGCTCTTCACCGAGGAGTTCGGCGCTCGCCGCAATTGGGCGACCTGTAGCGTCGATGACCTGGGCAAACGTATCGTCATTCGGCGTTGTGATGAGCCCTTCAACCTGGCCATCCTCCACGTTCTCGGCGAGTTGCAGCGCCAGGTTGAGGACGATTAGATCTTCTTTCGAGATCAGCGAGCTTCGAAATCCGCGCAGGAACAACATTCCGCCGATCAGCAGCGTGGGGGCGACGGCGGCGACGGCGGCCATCGTGATGTTGGTGCGGAGCGACCCCACGCGCGGCATGTGCCTAACCGCCTTGGGGATCGAGTCGGTAACCGACCAGTCTGAGAGTCTCGATGGCATGACGCCCGAAAGGAGCGTCGATCTTGCGTCGCAGATACCCGATGTACACCTCGACGATGTTCAAGTCACCGTCGAACACCTCGTCCCACACGTGCTCGACGATCTCGGTCTTGGAAATCGCCTCACCCGGGCGCGACATCAGATACTCCAGCAACGAGAACTGCCGCGGGGTCAATTCGATTTCGGTGTCCCCGCGCCAACATCGGTGGCGCACTGGGTCGAGGGTGAGATCCCCGGCGGCGAGCATGGCGCTCGCCGCCGGCGTGCCCCGACGAATGAGCGCTCGAAGATGGGCGATCAACACGACGAACGAGAACGGCTTGGGGAGAAAATCGTCGGCACCGATATTGAGCGCCTCGGCATGTTCGTTGTCGCCGGTTCGGGCCGTCAGCATGAGGACGGGGGTCGTTACCCCAGTGCGTCGGAGCTCACGGCACACTTCGATGCCGTTCTTGCCGGGCAACATGACGTCGAGCACGATCACGTCATAGGCAACCTCGGTTGCACGCCACACCGCATCTATGCCGTCGCCGGACACGTCAACGGCGAAGCCCTCGGCCTTTAAACCGGCGCGGAGGAGCTCGGCAAGTCGAACCTCGTCCTCGACGACGAGTACCCGCACCGGTCAGCCCGCTCGGTTGGCTTGCGTCAGCCGCTCGCTCAGGTCGGTGCCGCTCCGTAGACCTCGGCCTCGACTTGCACCTGCACGTCCTCGATGTGCTCGGCCTCGCATTCAGAAGCGACGGCGGCGATGGCTTTCTCGAGACCTTGCAGTTCGGTCAGCGCCGGGCTGGTGATGGTCTGGGGATCTTCGCCCTGGGTGATTGCTTCGAGCCGAGTCGTGAGGTCATCGATGATCTGGTCAGGGTGGTCGTAGGCGTAGCCGCCTTCTTTCACGCACTCTGACCAGGCCTTGAGGGCGTTCACCATACGGGGATCCTGCTCGACGAGCTTGTCACCCGGGTTGACGTAGCTACCGCTGAGCTCGTCGGGGGAGTAGGCCTTGTCGACGGCAGTCTTTGTGCAGCCTTCGGTCTCGGAGAAGTCCTCTTCTTCCAAGGCTCGCACGTGGGTCCATTCGAGGGCCTCGCCCCACAGCTCGCGGCGGTAGGCGTCTTGATCGGACGCGGCCAGCGCGTTGAGCACGCTCATGTTCTTGGGCCCCGCACCAAACGCGACGATGGGCTTGTCGAACTGGGTGGTGACGCCGAAGCCGAACTCGGCAACGTAGGCCTCGTCCGACAGGCCCGGCGCCGTCTTGTCGCTATCCATCGCCTGCTTGATCGAGGCGAAGTCGGCCGGGGTGTATTCGAACCCGGCGGCCTTCATGCACTCGCCGATCGCCTTCTCGGTGGTTTCGACCCGGGTGGTCAAGGCCTCCAGCGACAAGCCGAATTCTTCGTTGCCGATCTTGCCCGATCCGCCGGCGGCGGCGGGTGGGGAACTGCTCCCTCCGCAGCCGGCGAGTACGGCAAGGGCAAGCGTCGCAACCGCAAGCGACGGCTTGAAGGGCATGAGTGGGCGGGTTTGACAATGAATCACGTTCGGCACCTCTGAGACGGGGGGTTCCAGCAACATATACTCTCGCAGAGTGATGCGGTTGTGTCTTCGCGGCCCGAATGATCCGTTTGCGCCAGTTCAGGCGTGGTTCAGGAACGTATCTTTACAACGAGGAACGGCACGTGCCACCTCAAGAGTAGATCGGTGGGTCGCCCCGGGCGAGCCCGATGAGTAACGGGAGAACGAGTGACAAGACGCAAGATTGCGGGCGGCGTTGTGGCGCTCGTCGTGGCATCGTCGGTGGGGGGTTGGCTCGTAGGTCGACAGATCACATCGCCCGCTGAAGTTGCGGCACGAACGGCGGCCCCTGAGGCATCACCCATCCTCGTGCCGGTCGAATCCCGACAACTGACGAGTGACGTCATCACTCGCGGCAGCGGCCAGTTCGGCTCACCCGAGAAGCTGACCGTGGCAACGTCGGCGCTGAAGTCCGCCGCGGGCATCGTCGCCGAGCTGCCGCTACTCGGCACCGAGGTGGCCGAGGGCCAGACGATTATGACCGCATCGGGCCGTCCGTTGCTGCTCATGCAGGGTGGGCAACCAATGGCCCGCGATCTCGGACCGGGGGTGGTCGGACGAGATGTTCAACAGTTGGAAGAGGGTCTCAAGCGACTTGGGTTCTTCGACGACGTGCCTGACGAGAACTTTGATTCGACGACAGAGCTCGCCGTCACCGAGTGGTACGACTCGGTAGGCCACACGCCATTCGCGGCCACGAATGATCAACTCGCCAGTGTTCGGCAGCAAGAAGCCGCTCTGGCCACCGCTCGTGCCGACAGCCTGGCCGCCGGAGACGCGGTCGCCGCGGCCAATGAGGTGGTTGTGAATGCTCAGGCCGCGGTCGACACGGCGAGAAATACGCTCGCCTTCGCTCCAGCAGCTCTGGAACGGGCCAAGAAGGAAGCATCTGCCAACAACGCCGCGGCGCTGATCGAGGTCGATCAGCGGGAGGCGGCGCTGAACGCAATCGATCTGAACTCACCGGCAACGTCGGCGACCGCCGAGGAGATCGCTGCTGCCCGAGCTGAACTCGATGGGGCCAAGGCCGCCGCGGCCCAAACGAAGCTCGAAGGCAGCCGTGCGCTCAGCGAGGCCCGGTTGCTTGTCGAGACCGCTCCGGCCCAGTTGGCCGCGACCAGGAGCGAAGTAGCAACGAACAACACTGCCGCGCAGGCCGAGGTGACTTCGGCCAAGGCCGCTCTCGATTCGGCCCGGGCCGACCCGGGGACCACTCCCGAGGGACTCGCGGCGGCCGAGGCCTCCTACGACGCGTCGCGAGGGGCCGCCGATGTCGTCAAGGCGGCCGGTGAGCAAGCAATTGCGGCCGCCGAGGCCACGCTCAACGGGGCGCAGGCCGCCCTTGACAAAACAATTGCCGAAACTGCGGCGTCGGACGCTGTCGCCCAGCAGCTTGTCGAGGCCAAGCAGGCGGCGCTCGACGCGG
>JANNNL010000098.1:0-3498 GCA_031398525.1 Actinomycetes bacterium
GCCGTCATGGCGGGGCTGTCGCAGAGTGGCGGCGTCGGCCTGTCGCTCGCCGAGTGGATGGTGAACGGCGACCCCGGGGCCGACATCTGGGCCATGGACGTCGCCCGATACGGCGACTACGCGACGCTCGCCTACACCAACTCGAAGGTGCGCGAGAACTACTCGCGCCGGTTCAGGATCACCTTCCCCAACGAGGAGCTCCCGGCGGCCCGACCGCTCCACACGACACCCATCTATGATCGCCTCACCGAGCACAATGCCGTGTGGGGCGCGGGGTTCGATCGATCGCGTACCTGCCATTTGTACGGACGAGGGGCTTGTTCCTCGTTGCGGAGTACGTGCACATCTGGGAACCCTGGAACCTGTCGTGCGGGCACCGTGTGCGTCTGGGTAGATTCAACCAACTGACCTGCACCGGTGGCATCACGATTGGAAGCGACGTGCTCATTGGGCCGTTTGTGGTCATGACGACCAACAACCACCGCACCGACGACACCGAGATCCCAATCTGGGAGCAAGGCCTCAGGTCCGGCGCGATCCGGATCGAGGACGACGTGTGGATCGGCGCTCACGTCTCCATCCTTGCGGGTGTGACCGTCGGCGCCGGAGCAGTAGTGGCAGCGGGAGCAGTGGTCACCAAGGATGTCCCGGCAGGGAGCGTCGTGGGAGGCATCCCTGCGCGAGTCATCAGCCAGCGGTGACGTGACACCACTGCGACCAGGGCAATCGAACCTGTACGGTTTCGACGATGCGGACCCTCGTGACCGGTGCGGCCGGCTTCATCGGCTCGAACCTGGTCGACACCCTGGCCATCTCGGGCGACGTCATCGGCCTGGACGACCTCTCGACAGGCTCGCCTGACAACCTCGCTCACTCGGCTGCGAAGCTCGTCGTCGGTTCCATCCTCGACGTGGCTCTCCTCGAAGACACGATGGCCGGCTGTGATGCTGTGGTGCATCTGGCCGCACGCCCGTCCGTCCCGCGCTCGATCGCCGAACCCCGGCCCAGTCATGACGCGAACGCCACCGGCACTCTGAACGTGCTCGAGGCTGCCCGCGCGACCGGTGTGAAGCACGTTGTGGTGGCATCGTCGTCGTCGGTGTACGGCGCGAACCCGACGCTGCCCAAACGAGAGGACCTCGCGCCCGCCCCGCTGAGCCCGTACGCTGCGTCGAAGCTCGCCACCGAGAGCTACGCGCTGGCGTGGCAACACAGTTACGGCATCAAGGCGACTGCTTTCCGGTTCTTCAACGTCTTCGGGCCGAGGCAGATGCCGGGCCACGCGTATGCGGCTGTCGTCCCAGCGTTCATGCACGCGGCACTGTTGGGTCAACCGGTGACCGTTCATGGCGACGGTCTGCAAAGCCGAGATTTCACCTACGTTCAGACGGTGTGCGACGTGATCGCGGCTGCAGTCAGCCAGGGGAGAGCGAATCCTGGACCGATCAACCTGGCGTTCGGTACCCGCAGCACATTGCTCGACATCATCGACCTGCTCGAGTGCATGCTGGGCGCACCTCTCGAAAGGCATCACGTCGATCGGCGCGCTGGCGACGTACAGCACAGCCAAGCCGACAACACATTGCTCACCTCGCTCTTCCCAGACATCGTTCCGACACCGCTGACAGAGGGCCTGCAGGCCACTTTGACATGGATGCAGGAGCACGTGAAGGCTGGATCGAGCGCGTGACAGGGCCGCCATGGTCAGAGCAGTTCCCCAGAAAAGTTCTGGCCGCGTAGCAAGTTCTTGGTGTCGAAGACCATGGCGCCGTGTTCTGCGATGACGGCCGGATCGAACTCCGGGTGGTCGACCAAGACGACCACCACGTCGGCCTTCCCGAGTTCTTCCGAACTGAAGGGCACGAGTGGATAGCGAAGATGCGTCGCGTTCACCACCGTCACGTACGGATCACAGAAGCTGATCTCGGCACCGCTGCTGGCGAGTCGTTCTGCAACCGCAACAGATGGGCTCTCGCGCCAGTCGCTGGTGCCGCGCTTGTAGGCAAGTCCGAGCAAGAGGATGCTGCTGCCGTTGACGGACTTTCGCTGGCCATTCAGCATCGACGCCACGCGCTGATGCACGTAGTCAGGCATGTGCTCGTTGACATCGTTCGCCAACTCGACGAATCGGAACGTGTGGCCGAGGTGTTGCTTCACCCGCCAGGCGAGATAGCTCGGGTCGATCGGCAGGCAGTGGCCCCCCACGCCTGGGCCAGGTGTGAACTTCATGAACCCGAACGGCTTCGTCGCTGCCGCGTCGATGGCGCGCCAGACGTCGACGCCGAGGTCGCGAGCGAACATCGCAAGCTCGTTGACCAACGCGATGTTGACGTGGCGGAACGTGTTTTCGAGCAACTTGACCAGCTCGGCCTCGGCGCACGAACCGACCGGCACCGTCCGGTCGACCAAAGCCGCGAAGAACGTGTCGACCACCTCGAGTGACTCGTCGTCGACGCCGCTCACGACCTTGGGCGTGTTGACCAGCCCGTACGTCGCGTTGCCTGGATCGATCCGCTCCGGGGAGTAACCGAGATAGAAATCGCCGACCGTCAGGCCCGAGCCTTCCTCGAGAATTGGCCCGAGGAGCTCGGCCGTTGTGCCCGGATAGGTCGTGCTCTCGAGAACGACGCACGCCCCCGGCTGGAGCAAGGCGGCCAGCACTCGACCTGCCTGCTCGATGAAGGTGAGATCGGGCAGACCGTCGTTCAGCGGTGTCGGAACGCTGATGACAGCAACGTCGAATCCGCCGATCTCGGCAGGTTCTGACACCGCTCGGTAGCCCGCCGCAAGCGCACGTCCGAGCTCGCCATCGCTGACGTCTCCGACGTAGCTGGCACCGGCTTGGAGCGACTTCACCCGTTCGATGGAGGCGTCGTACCCGACAACGGGAAAGCCAACCTCGACGGCCCGCATTGCAACGGGAAGCCCAACGTACCCTTGGCCGACCACCAAGACGCGGGCTGACCTGTCCTCCAGACGCTTCAGCACTTCAACGAGATCCATGGCTGTCTCCTCCGAGGATGACGTCCGGTCGGCCCAGCAGGCCGAGTTCAGAGTACGCGGCAACCAACCTGTCGAACACCGCCGACTCGCGATACGTGGTCCACGCAACAGCCCGTCCGGCTGCCCCCAAGGTAGCGAGTTGCTCCGTCGATGTTTCACTCGCCGATCGGAGCGCGCCAGCGAGCTCATCGACATCTCGTGCCGGTACGAGCCAACCATTCGAGCCATCGGTGACGAGCTCGCGACAGCCACGCACGTCTGTCGCGATGACCGGTCGCCCCGCTGCCATCGCCTCGATGATCGATCGCGGCACACCCTCTCTGTACGAAGGCAGAACGACGGCATCGACGTCCTGCATGAGTGCAGGCAACACGCCTTGATCGACGTGCCCGAGCAACGTCACGCGACCGGCCATCTTCGGATCGCTCACCAACCGTTCGATCTCCGGCCGAATGTCGTCACGCTCCGACTCGATTCGCGTGCCGGCAACACGCA
>JANNNL010000458.1:0-1462 GCA_031398525.1 Actinomycetes bacterium
GGCGACCTCGTTGCCGCCACATCGACCGACGCGACCACCGGGTTGTACGTGTTCGACGAGTTGGTTCCGGGCGACTACCAGGTGCAATTCGACCTGGCGACATTGCCAGCGGGCTACTCGGTCACCACGCAGGCCCAGGGCACCGACCGAGCGTTGGACTCGAACCCCGATGCCACCGGCCTCACCCCGGTGTTCACGCTGTCGACCTCGGCGATCCCGAACATGGTGGCCAACACCGACCCAGCGATCGTTGCGGCATTCATCGACCCGACGGTCGACCTGGGCATCTTCAAGCCGGTGTCCCTCGGTGATCTGGTGTGGTACGACGCCAACCGCGATGGCGTCTATGACCCGGCAACCGAAAAGGGCATCGTCGGAGTTCCCGTAACGCTGTTGATGAAGGACGCGGCGGGTTCGATGGTTGCGGCCACCGACGCCGACGGCATCCCCGTCACCACCACCCAAGTCACCGACGCCAACGGGCGCTACTCATTCATCAACCTGCTGCCCGGCGACTATCAGGTCGTGTTCGGTCTGCCCTCCGGCTATCTGTGGACCACGTTGAACACGCCGGGTGACGACTCGCTCGACTCCGATGCCGCGTTCGGCGCGCTCGACGATCCCACGGCCAAGTCACCGATCGTTACCGTCTCGGACTTCGCTCCGGTGACCGATTCCGACCCGAAGGGTCTGATTCTCACCGATCCATCGATCGACGCCGGCGTCTGGTACCCCTACGCGCTGGGTGACATCGTCTGGTACGACCTGAACCACAACGGCAAACAAGAGTCCGGCGAGTTTCCGGTGGTGGGAGCTCTCATCCGTCTGCTGATGGAAGACCCGGCCAACGCTGGTTCGTTCATCGCCGCAACCGACGCCGACGGCGCTCCGGTGGCTGATCAAACGACGGCCGCCGACGGGTTGTACCTGTTCGACAACCTGCGGGCCGGGAACTACAAGGTGGAGTTCACCCACAACCAGGCTGGCTACCGCTGGACGGTGGGCAACACCGGACTCGACACCGTCGACTCCGATGCGGTGTTCTTGGCGTCCACCGACGCCGTGGCCATCAGCCCGCTGATCAATCTCAGCCCAACCGCGACCAACCTGCGCCCAGCCGACCCGGTCGACACCACGACATATGCCGGCCCGCTGGCCGGGGCGGCGATGAAGGCTTACTTTGTTGACCCGACCAACGATGCCGGCATCTGGCAGCCGGTCGGCGTGGGCAACTACGTCTGGTACGACCTGAACCACAACGGCATCCAGGACACCGGTGAGAAGCCGGTCGGGAATGTCGGCGTGAAACTCCTGATGGAGGATCCGGCCACCCCCGGTTCGTTCATCGCTGCGACCGATGCCGACGGCTCTGCGGTCGCCCAGACCACCACTGATCCGGCGACGGGCTTGTACACGTTCGACAACCTGATTCTGGGCGTCTATCAGGTGCAGTTCGTGCTCG
>JANNNL010000465.1:0-4270 GCA_031398525.1 Actinomycetes bacterium
GCTTGACCTGGGCGAACGCCGCGGTCGGAAGTGCAGCGATCACGAAGAGATTCAACCAGAACGAACGCATGGCACAGCTCCGAGGGAGACGGGAAGATCCATCGAGGGAACCCTTCGCGAAGCCGGGTCGGGGGCGGCCGCGCAGCGCCGCCAACCCCTCGGCCAGTCGTGTCGCCGACACCAGATGTTCGGGTGAGACCAGGTGGTCACGCTCCCGCAGCAGTCGGGCAACCCGGGCGAACCAGCGTCGGTGATCGGCCCCGGTGGCAAAGACGTGGGCATACCAGCCGGGCGAGCTCACCCCCGCTCCATAGCCGCCGTCGTCAGTACGGGCCTTCAGCCGGCGATGCGTCCACGGCACCCACGTCAAGGTCGCCTTGGCCTTCGATTGCCCTTTGAGAAGGGCCCGATCGGCGATGGCCAGTTCAGCCATGTGATGATCATCGAGGGCCGGGACGTGCCAGGCCCCGCAGACCACGGCAATGCGTTGAAATCCGTCGCGACGGGCCGAACGGATTCCCTCGCGCATCGTCGCTTCACGGTACGCCTCTGACCCGGCGGCCGGAGGCGCGTGGGCGCGCACGGCCATCATTGCCTCGGCGATCGCCGCGAATCCATCGATGGAGCTGCGGTGTTCGACCACGTCGTCCCACCATCGCTCGGGGTCGTCATCTCCGGCGGCCGCCGCCAACTCGGCAATCGGGTCAACCGGCGGGCCGACCGCAGCCAGCTCCGCCCGCCCCGATTCGTCGGAGTCGCGCGCCTGGGACCGCGCTGCGAGCGTGTGGGCCAGCGACCGATCGATCATCCGCAACGGGATGTCGTGAGACAAGGCAAACCGCATCGCCTGCCACTCCGGGCTGAACGCCGCGAACGGGTAGAACACCGCCTGCTCGGGATGATCGGCCGCGTACCCGAGGAGGGCGACCGGTGGCACCATCTGGGCATCGGCGATCAGCGAGGTCACCGCTGGCTCACCCGCCTCGGTCGGCAGCTCGATCAACACGACATCGGGGGCCAGGTCGTTCAGCGCGGCAACGACTGAACGGGCCGACCCCGGCCCATGGTGACGGATGCCCAGGAGATGGACCGCCACCTGCTCGATGGGAACCACGTTCGGGGGCGCGGTCGCCAACGTCACAGGCGTTCAGCCCAGCTCGCGACAGGCTTGGTAGAGCTCGCCCCAGCCCGCCCGGTCACGAACGACGGTTTCCAGGTACTCCCGCCAGGCGATGGCATCGTGCACCGGGTCTTTGACCACTGCCCCGGTGATGCCCGCGGCGATGTCGGCAACGGCCAAGCCACCGTCACCGAAATGAACTGCGAGCGACGTTGCGCTGACCACCACCGAGATCGCCTCGGCGCTCGACAGCGTCGCCGAAGGAACCTTCAGCTTGACCCGGCCATCGGTCGTCACCCCGGCCCGCAGCTCTCGGAAGATCGTCACGACGCGGCGAATCTCGTCGGCCGGTTGACGCGCGGCGGGCATCTCGATCGCTGCACCCAACTCGGCAACCCGTCGGGTGACAATCTCGATCTCTTCCTCGATGGTCGCAGGCAGCGGCAGCACCACCGTGTTGAAACGTCGCCGGAGGGCGCTCGACATTTCGTTGACGCCTCGGTCGCGGTCGTTGGCCGTGGCGATCACGTTGAACCCGCGAGCGGCACGTTGTTCGCTGCCAAGTTCGGGGATCGGCAGGGTCTTCTCCGACAACACGGTGATCAGCGCATCTTGCACATCGGATGGCATGCGGGTGAGTTCCTCGACGCGTGCCAACGACCCGCTGGCCATCGCCCGCATCACCGGCCCCGGCACCAGTGCCTCGGGGCTCGGGCCTTCGGCCAGCAGCCGGGCGTAGTTCCACCCGTAGCGCACCGCCTCTTCGGGCGTGCCCGCCGTCCCTTGGATCATCAGCGTAGAGTCCCCCGAGATCGCCGCGGCCAAATGTTCGCTGACCCAGGTCTTGGCGGTGCCCGGGACCCCCAGCAAGAGCAGGGCCCGGTCGGTTGCGAGGGTGGCGACGGCGATCTCGATCAGCCGTTCATGGCCGATGTACTTGGGCACGATGATCGTGCCATCGGGCAACCTGCCCCCGACCATATAGCTCACTACCGCCCGCGGCGACAGGCGCCAATTAGGCGGACGCGGCGACGTATCGCTGGCCGTCAGCGCAGCCAGTTCAGTGGCGTATTGGTCTTCGGCGCGGGGCCGCAGAATGTCGGTCACGTGGTCAGCTCCGTGATCATCTCGTGGCGGGTACGGGCCAGGTCGGCAAGCGAGAGGGCCAGTCCCATCGTGTTGGGGTTGGTGCCGGCCCGGCTCAAGGCGTCGGCAAGCGGGCCGAGCACTGCGGCGTCGACGCTGCAGATCGTGTGGACAAGGGTTGATCGATGGCGAACCGACAGTTCACCCGACTCGAGGCCTGGCGCAATGGCCGCGGGGTCGATGACCGGCAATCGTCCGAGCGGCACAGGTTCGGGGCGGTCCGCCGGCTTCCGAGGGCCACCACCGGCCAGACCGGGGACCAATTCTGTGAGCCACTCGATCAGTTCACCGCTCAACGCCCGGATGGCGGCGCGGCGACCGGCATCGCCCTTCGAACGCAGGTAGAGGGCGATGGCCACGTCGCCCGGGAGCCGCCATCCCCCGCGTTCGACCAGGCCAAGCCATTCATCGACCAGCTCGGGCCATTCGATGGCGACCGCGGCGATCCGTCCAAGGGCAGCCGCCGGGCACGCGGGGCGCGGATCGATGCTCGGGCTCACCAGCAACGGCTGCACCGGCCCGGGGCGTACACCCGACCGACGAACGACGGTCAGCGCGGCCGCCAGATCGATCACTGCGGCGGCGCCGTCCTCGGGGGTGCGACCGCCAAGGAGCTCGCCGATGGGGCCCGCCGGCATGGGTGGCACGGGTCGACGATCGACGCCGAGCAGCGCGACTGTCGCCACGGCCTGCCAATGATCGGCCAACGTCGACGGTACGGCCGCGGTGCTCGTTCCTGTGCTCTGTTCTGCGCTGATTCCTGCGGTCACGACGGCCGGTCCCAGCGACGTTCGTGGAAGCCGCCCCGTGGCCCGAAATCGACCAGTCGGCCGTCGGCGTAGATCGAGAGGGGCACCAGTCCGTCGGCGGTCCATTCGCAGGTGATCGGCGCAGGGCGGCCGGCGGAGGCCGCGAGGAGGGCCACTGGTGTGGCGACCCCGGCCAGCGGCAGCGAGCCGGTGTGATCACCGAGCCACCACCGCCCGCCGACCAGCGTGGGGGCCGCCAGCACGCAGATCGGCCATCGTTCCAGCCACGGGACCGCAGCCAACGCCCCGCCAACCTCATCGCATGCGCCGGCCAACGACGTGGTCACCGGGGCCTGACCGCACGCGACCGCAGGCGAGGCGGCCTGGCCGAGCAGGCTGCGTAACTCCCGACGGCCGGGGTAGCGGTGAACGTTTGCATGCATACGGTCCCCCGGCTGCGGCGTGTCGGTCAGGCTTTGGCCGTAGGCGGCGAACGACAGGATCAACGCCCATTGGGTCGGCGAGGAAACCATTCGCAACCAGGTTCGACGCACCACGATCCGGTCTTCGAGCACGTCGCTGCGAGCAAGTGTCTCCCACTCACCTGTTTCGGGGGCGACGGCGAGCACGTCGGCTTGGCGCACCGTCCACCCGAGGGCGGCCCGTACCGAATCGGCCATGTCGTCGTCGAGGTGGGCCAGTCGGCGACCGGCGACCGACAGCAACTGCATGACCGCCAACTCGCCGAGCACCCGTTCGTGCCACATCGCACCAACCCCGACGAGTGAGCCAACGCGCCGCACGCGGTTGGCCATCGAGGGGGCCTGAGCGTCGACCAGTCGGGCCGCAACGACGTCCCACGTGCGGTACGAGGCCAACGATGGCGCGGTGAGACCACCGCGCAGGCAATCACCGGTCCACCGTTCGAACTCCACCAGCCCGCCGATCATGCGAGCCATCCGCTCGGCCGCCCGCTTGTCACGCGCCGGGTCGGGTGGCGGTGCGGCAGGCGGGGGCAGCTCGTCGGTCGCCCCGGCGGCCCGCGGCCGGCGGGGCGGTGTGTCGGGCGGGTCGGCGTCGGCCTCGCGGGCCGGCGCTGAAGCCGCGGCACTCGCCTTGGCGGCGCGGCGCGCCATCCACGCCGCCACGAACCCGGGGCGACCGGGGCCTTCGGGCACGTGCCCACCCGCCCACAACAACAGCAGGGCGAGCGCATGTTTGCATGGATACTTGCGGCTCGGGCAGGTGCACCGCG
>JANNNL010000489.1:0-7098 GCA_031398525.1 Actinomycetes bacterium
TGCTCCGTTGGTTGCTCGGGCCGCACGCTGCCGAATCCGGCTGACATCTCATGATCGATCGACGCGTGGAACGTAGTGATCTGTCGGGCGGTTTCGTCGGGCGTCCAACCCAGTTCGGGCGCGATCAGCGATGCGACGTCAGCGGCGGCCGCTCGGGTGGCGGCGAGGTTGAGCAGTCGGGCGCGGGTCCGGCGTGAGAGCACGTCGTCGAGGGTGCGGGCCATCTCGTCGCGCACCGCGTGGATCGCCTCGGCGCGGGTGTACGCCAGCCCGGCGACCAACGGCTCGGCAAGGGTTGCATCGGTAGCCAACAACTCGTTCAACCAGGTGAGATCCGAGCCGTAGCGCCCGGCGTAGTGACTGGCCGGCGTGCCGGGAGCGGCCCGATCGTGGAAACCGGCGGCCCCCCGGAGCCGCAATCGTCGGGTGCGGCACCGTGCCGATCGCCCGAGCACGTCCAGGGCGGCATCGACCGTGTCGGCAGCCATTTCGCGGTAGGTCGTCAGCTTGCCGCCGGTCACGCTGATCACCCCACGCTCGCTGGTCGTGACGGCATGGCGGCGGGAGAGATCGGCCGTGCGGCCCGATGCGGAGACCTGCTTGACGAGTGGTCGCAAGCCGGCCCAGGTGCCGGTCACGTCGGTCGTCGTGATGCCGGTCGTGACCGCCGCGTTCAGGGCTCGCAGCACGTAGGCAATGTCGTCGGGCGTGCATTGCGGGTTGTCGAGCGGGCCGTCGTAGTCGGTATCGGTGGTGCCGACGTAGGTGTGCTCGAAGGTGCCATCGGGTCGCTCGCCCCAGGGCACCACGAACAGGCTGCGCTTGTCCTTGGGCACCGGAATGACCACGGCGATGTCGTTGCGCACCTTGTCCCACGGGACCGTGATGTGTACGCCTTTTGCCGGACGAATCGAATCGGGATCGACCCCCTCGTCGAGGGTGCGGACCTGGTCGGCCCACACCCCGGTGGCGTTGACCACAACACGCGCGGCGATTTCGATCCGTCGGCCGTCGGCTTCGACGACCGCTCCGGTCACCCGGTCGTCGCCGGTCAGCGAGACCACCGGGCAATAGTTGGCGATGACCGCTCCGTAGTCGGCAGCGGTACGGGCAACGGTCAAGGTGAGACGGGCGTCGTCGGCCGCCGCGTCGTAGTAAAGGTAGGCCGAGGCGAGACGTTCGGCGGGCATCGTCGGCAGATGTCTCGTCGCCGCCTCGCGCTTCAATCGGCGATGGATGCGCCCGATCCGCCATCCGCCCGTTAGGTCGTACATCCACATCGCGCTGCCCAGCGCTCGGGCGATCTTGGGCGGGATCACCCCGTCGCGAGTCAGAATCGGGATCATGAATGGCAGTACCCGCACCAGGTGGGGGGCATTCTTGCGCAGTCGTTGGCGTTCGTGCAGCGCTTCGTACACCAGGCCTACCTCGCCCTGCTGAAGGTATCGCAACCCTCCGTGCACGAGCTTGGAGCTCTTCGAGGAGGTGCCCGACGCAAAGTCATGACGTTCGACCAACGCGGTGCGCAGCCCTCGTGACGCGGCATCGAGGGCGACTCCGACTCCGGTGATGCCACCGCCGATTACGAGCAGGTCGAACGTCTCGGCGGCCAACCGCTTGAGAGCGTGGTCGCGGTCGAAGCTCGTCGGGTCGCCGCTTGGCCTCGTCATCGCGGTCGATCCTATGTCGGTGCGGTCGACCGATTGGCTCCGAGGTGCACTGCGAGCGAGCGGCCACGGAGAACCCCGTAGATTTCACCGATAGGTAGTCTGCAATATGTGCGAACGGCAATATATCCTGGTCTAGACTGGCTACCGTGCGTCCGCCTGCCGATCTTGTCAGTGCCTTTCGAGCCAAGGGCTTGAAAGTCACCCCGCAGCGCCAACTGCTGTTTCGACTGCTCAACGGCGACGAAACCCACCCCTGCGCCGACACGCTCTACACGATCGCTGCCGGTGAAATGCCAGGTATCTCGTTGCGAACGGTGTATCAGACGTTGAACGATCTGGTCGCTATGGGCGAGTTGCAGATGCTCGACCTGGGTACCGGCTCCGCTCGGTTCGACCCGAAGGTCGACGACCATCACCATGTCGTCTGCACCCAATGTTGCGCGGCTCGCGACGTCTACGTGACCATGTCGACCGAGCTGTCGCCCGACGATTCGCTGGGCTTCAGTATCCACAAGACGCAGGTCGTTTTCCGCGGCCTGTGTGCCGAGTGCGTCGCCGCGCCGGATCGGGTGCTGAGGACCTCATCCACCTCGAGATCCACGTACGAGGGAGCATCCGACCATCGCTGAACTCGCGGGGACCAAGACACACGAGAACCTGAAGGCAGCATTTGCGAGCGAGAGCCAGGCAAATCGTCGCTACTTGTGGTTCGCCCAGAAGGCCGACGTCGAGGGTTACCCCGATGCCGCTGTGCTGTTCCGATCGGTGGCCGAAGGTGAGACGGGTCACGCCCACGGTCACCTCGACTTCCTCGCTGATGTCGGCGACCCGGCCACGGGCGAGCCGATTGGCGAGACCGAGGAGAACTTCAAGGCCTCCATCGCCGGCGAAACCTACGAGTACACCCAGATGTATCCGGGCTTCGCCAAGACTGCCCGCGACGAGGGCTTCGCTGAGATCGCCGAATGGCTCGAAACGCTGGCCAAAGCCGAGAAGTCCCATGCTGGCCGCTTCCAAAAGGGTCTCGATGCCCTGTAAAGACGAATGACGTGGTTGCCGGGCGGTCTCCGGTTGGGGGCCGGCCGGTCAACCGCATGAATGCCCAACCCCGACCGTTTCCCCGGCGTCCTCGGAGCACCCCCCTTGACGATTACCTACGATCCCCATCATCCCAAGTACTTCGACGAGGCTGATGTTCGCAACGAACTCACCCGGGTGTACGACATCTGCCACGGTTGTCGGCTGTGTTTCAAGTACTGCTCGTCGTTTCCGACGTTGTTCAGCTACGTCGACGCCCACGATGACCAGGACGCAGGCAAGCTCACCCCAGCCCAGCAGGACCAGGTGATCGACGAGTGCTTCCAATGCAAGCTGTGCTACATCAACTGCCCGTACATCCCTGGTCAGAGTGAGTGGGAGCTCGACTTTCCCCGATTGATGCTGCGCGCCGATGCGATGCGCCACGCGACCGGGCAGGTCTCGGCCCGTGACAAGGCGACCACGCAGGTGATGGCCCGCACCGACACGCTCGGCAGGGTCGGCACGACGATCTCCCCCGTGATCAACAAGGTGATCGGGGCCGAGAAGGGGTCGCTGATCCGCAAGGTGGTCGAAAAGACCGCAGGCGTATCGAGCCAGCGTCTGCTCCCGCCATTCGCCCGCATCCGCTTCTCGGTGTGGTTCCGCAAACGCCCCAAGGTCCGCCTCCTCCACCGCCAGGGCAAGGTGGCGTTGTTCCCCACCTGTCTCGTCGAGTATCAGGCACCGGCGATTGGCCAAGACCTGGTCAAGGTGTACGAACGCAATGGCATCGAATGCACGATCACCGAGGGCGTCGGGTGTTGCGGAGCCCCTTGGCTACATGCCGGTGACGTCGCCAACTTCACCAAGGTCGCCGCCAAAACTGTTCGTGAGCTGGCCAAATTCGTCAAGGAGGGCAACGACATCATCGTGCCGCAGCCGACCTGCGGCTACGTGCTGAAGAAGGACTATGTCAACTATGTCGGCGGCGATGAGGCCAAGCTGGTCGCCGAGCACACCTTCGATTCGTCGGAGTACCTGATCAAGCTCAACAAGGGTGAGAACACCAAGCTCGACATCGAGTTCCCCGGTGAAATCCCCGAGACGATTACGTACCACACGCCGTGCCACCTGCGGGCCCAGAACATCGGCCTCAAGAGCCGCGATCTGATGAAGCTCACCGGGGCCAAGATCAAGCTGGTCCAGCAGTGTTCTGGCATCGACGGTATGTGGGGCCTGCGGGCCGAAAATGCCGAACTCTCCCTGCCCCACGCCCGCAACCTGGCCGAGGAGATCGAACGCGCCAACGGCGAGATTGTCGCCGGCGACTGTCACCTGGCTAACACGGCGATCACCGAACAGACCAACAAGGTGCCGCTGCACCCGATACAGGTCATCGCTCGCGCGTACGGGATCTCCGAGGAGTGAGCACATCGATGGCTACCCGCAAACTTGCCCTCACCGACATCGCCGATCAGCGGGCGTACGAGCGTGAGCGCGACGACTTCCGCACCCGCGTGATCGAGTTGAAGCGCCGGCGGCGCGTCCCATTGGGAACGTTCATTTCAGTGGTCTTCGAGAATCGCGAGACGATCCGGTTCCAGATCCAGGAGATGGCCCG
Organism: Actinomycetes bacterium; assembly: GCA_031398525.1. GTDB lineage: Bacteria > Actinomycetota > Acidimicrobiia > Acidimicrobiales > Ilumatobacteraceae > JANMJD01. Next base: position 4,312 of record JANNNL010000489.1, read on the forward strand.
GGTCGAGAAGCTGATGACAGATCACGATATTCAGATCGAACTCGACACGTACAACGCGCTGGTCCCCGAGCACGGTCAGTTATGCGCCTCACTCTTCATCGAACTGACATCGGACGATTCAATGAAGGAATGGTTGCCGCGGCTCGTCGGAATCGAACACTCGTTGGCGATTCGATTGGCCGACGGTCGGCTCGTGCGAGCCGTCCCCGAAGAGGCCCACGCCGCGCAGTTAACCCGTTCCGATGTGACCTCGGCGGTGCATTACTACCGGTTCGAGTTCACGTCCGATGAGATCGCCGGGCTCGCCAACGGCGACGCGAGCCTCATACTCGACCACCCGGCGTGTCCGGAGCGGACAGAGCTCGCCCCGCACACCGCCCGGGAGTTGCTGAGCGACCTCACTGTGTGAACGTAGGGTGACGAATCGGTAAGATCTTCAACAAAGCTCTGGACCTGCGAGCTCACCCCACCTAGCATGAGTGACGGACGCCACCCGTGGTGTCTGCCAGATATCTAGAGGTCATGGGGGATCTCGTGAGAACCATTGATTGGCGTCAACTCGGTGAGTGCAAGGGTCTCGACCCGGCAATCTTCTATCCCGACGATGACGACGATGGCGCGCAAGCAAAGAGCATCTGCGCCGGATGTGGCGTCAGAGTCGCATGCCTTGAGCACGCGTTGGCAAGCCGCGAGAAGGTCGGTGTGTGGGGCGGAGCGACCGAACGCGAACGTCGCCGCATCGTTCGGCAACGTCGCCGCACGGCCTGAGCCCGCATCGCCGGTGGCGCTGATGCCATCGACCCGACCACAAACAATTGCGAACACGGCGGTGTCGCCTGCGACGATCATGGGCATGACTTTGCTGACATGGGCGGCACGCCCCCGGAACTCATGATCGCGACCCTCGACGATGTCGGCGGTTGGCCTGCACTGATCACCTCGTTGCTCGACCGTCGGGATCTGTCGGCTGTCGAGGCCCGGGCCGCGATGGGCACCATCCTGTCCGGCGACGCCACTCCCGCCCAGTTGATCGGCTTTGTCGTCGCGCTGAAGGCCAAAGGAGAAACCGCCGAAGAGCTTTCGGGCTTGCTCGATGCCGTGCTCGCGGCGGCCACGCTGGTCGAACTGCCCGAGCCGCTTGCCTCGTCGGTCGTCGACATCGTCGGCACCGGGGGCGACAAGAGCCACTCGATCAACGTCAGCACGATCTCGTCCTTCGTCGTCGCCGGGGCCGGCGTGCCGATTTGCAAGCACGGGGCTCGCGCCGCGTCGTCGAAGTGTGGCGCCGCCGATCTGCTTGAAGCGTTGGGCGTCGCCGTCGACGTCGGCCCCGACGTGGTTGCCCGCTGTGTCGAGGTTGCCGGGTTGGGCTTCTGCCTCGCTCCCCGTTATCACCCGGCCTTCCGGTTCGCCGCGCCATCACGTCGTGAGATCGGCATCCCAACGGTGTTCAACCTGCTGGGCCCGATGGCCAATCCGGCCCGGGCCCGACGCCAGGTGATCGGCGTTGCCAACCCGGCGGTCGCCGAGCGGATGCTCGCCTCGCTGCGCATCCATGGCTCGATCAAAGCATGGGTCGTACACGGCAGCGGGCTCGATGAGCTGACCACCACCGGGCCGTCAACGGTGCTCGCCCTGGCCGACGACGAGGTGCGTCAGTTCACTGTCGACCCGGTCTCGCTCGGATTGGCTCCGGCTATACCCGATGAGCTGACGGGAGGCGAGCCGGCCCAGAATGCCGAGGCCGCCCGCCGCGTGCTCGGCGGCGAACATGGTGCCCACCGAAACATCGTGCTGCTCAACGCCGCAGCCGGCCTTGTCGTCGCCGACCGCGCCACCGATCTGGTTGAAGGCATCGAACTGGCTGCTCAGGCGATTGATTCAGGGAACGCGGCGGCGGTGCTCGACCGGTTGGTGGTCGAGTCGAATGCCGGTGGCGCCCCGGCATGATCGTGCGGGTGCCGGCCTCGTCGGCGAATCTGGGGCCGGGTTTCGATGCGCTGGGAATGGCGCTCGATCTCCACGCAGAGGTGGGACTTCTCGATGGCGAACCGCCGGCCGGGGCCCAGGCTGTCGATGAGCACCACCCGGCGACCAAGGCCTTCCGGGCCGGCGGTGGACGCGGTGCCTTGTGGGTGCGCTGCAGCATCCCGGTCGGTCGCGGTATGGGTTTCTCCGGTGCGGTCCGAGTGGGGGGGCTCGTCGCCGCGACGGCGCAGCGTTTGGGCGTCGAAGCGCTCCGGGCCGAGAGCGCCGAAATTCTGCGCATAGCTGCGGAACTTGAAGGGCACGCCGACAATGTGGCCGCCTCGCTGTATGGCGGCGTCGTGGCGACCGCCGCTGGCCGGGCCGTTCACGTACCGCTCGGATTCGACCCGGCCGTCGTCGTCTGGGTGCCGTCGTTCACCACATCGACCGACGAGTCGCGCCACAAGTTGGGGTCGACCGTGACATTTGACGATGCCGTCTTCAATGTCGGCCGAACCGCGCTACTCGTCGCCGCACTGGCGGGGGGCGATGTACTCGCGTTGCGGGACGCCACCCAAGACCGTCTGCATCAAACCGCGCGCTTGGCCAAGGCCGAGCCGTCTCGCGATGCGTTGCAGGCGGGGCTCGACGCCGGGGCATGGTGTGGGTGGCTTTCGGGGTCAGGTCCGACGATCGCCATGCTCTGTGCCCCCGACCTGGTCGACATCGTGATCGCCGGACTGCCCGACGACGGGCGAGCCCGCCATATGCGAATCGATCACGCCGGAGCGGTGGTCGAAGGAGCCTGAATTTCCGGGC
>JANNNL010000285.1:0-5586 GCA_031398525.1 Actinomycetes bacterium
GGCAGACGCGCTACCTTGAGGTGGTAGTGGGTGAATACCCGTGGGGGTTCAAGTCCCCCCTTCGACACGACAGATGGTCAGGGCAAACGCCCTGGCCATCATCTGTTTTCCAGCCAGGTGCAATCGACGGGAGTCTGCCAACATCATGGGATGATCGCTTCCTCGATAGCGGCGGCGTCGTTGCCGGTACTCGTCGGCGTCGCGACGACCGGAGTATCGGCCGACATCGTTGACCTGCTGGAACTGGTCATGCGAGCGGCAATTGCCGACGCGACCAGTAGCCCGGGCGTCGCAGCGAAGATCGACGAGATTGCCATTCCTCGCGGTAGCTGGCCCGACGTCAACCCGGCACGCATCGCTGCCGCTCGCTTGGGCATCACGGCACCGGTGACGATCGCCGACGTTGGGGTGCCACAACAGACCCTGATCTCGCGGGTTCTTAGTCGCATCGCCAGTGGTGAGATCGAGGCTGGGTTCGTCGTCGGGGTCGAGGCCCGCCGGTGGTTGGCATCAACCGGCACAGCCAGTGGGGCGGTCGGCCGGGCGGTGTCCGACGACAGGACTTCAACCCCAGAGATCACGCTGCAGCCCAACGGCGAGATCGTCAACGCGGCGGAGATCGCCGCTCAGGTGTGGGAACCGGTACAGCAATACGCCCTGATCGACAGCGCACTCGCCCATGCCGAGGGTCTCACCGCCCAGGCGTGGGAGGCGCAGATCGACGAGCTGTGGGCCCGCTGGAACGCAGTGGCCGTTGGCAACCCGGAGTCGGCCTTCGCCACGCCTCGGAACGCCGCCGCGCTGCGGTCGGGGGAGCAGGGCAACCGATTGCTCGCCCATCCGTACCGACGCTTTCACAGCACCCAGTGGAATCTCGATCAGGCCACGGCGTTGCTGATGTGCTCGGCGGACACCGCTCACCGACTCGGAGTCCCCACTGACCGCTGGATCTTTCCCCACGTCTCGCTGGAGTCGTCGCATTCGCTTCCGCTGTCGAACCGCCGAGACCTGCACCGCTGGCCGGCGATGCAGGCGCTCGGTGACGCGGCCGCCGGCCACATTGGCCTGCCGGTAGGCGAACTCGACCACGTCGACCTCTACAGCTGTTTCCCGGCCGCCGTATGGGTGCAGCAGCGCGAACTCGGGCTTGACCCGGACGCCACCCACACGATCACCGGAGGCATGCCCTTCGCCGGTGGTCCGTTCAACCACTTCACGCTGTGGTCGACCGCGGCGATGGCTCGACGGCTGCGCGAGCTGGGCGGTCGTGGCCTGGTTACCAACGTCTCGGGTCTACTCACCAAACCGGGCCTGGCGGTGTGGGGGAGCGAACCAGCGGCCTCGCCGCTGATCGCCGATCTGGGCGCCGTGGTGCAGGAGCGGACTGCGGTGATGCCGTCGGTGGTCGGCTACTGCGGGACCGCCACGGTGCGGGCTGCAACCGTCGTCCCCACGGATGATGGCCGAGAGGTCATCGTCATTGCCGACACCCAGGCGGGGGAGCGCTGCGTCGCCCGTGGTGCCCCCGAACTGGTGACCGCCGTGTTGGCCGGTGAGCTGATCGGGGGCGCGGTGGACATCAACGGTGCGTCGGTCGGATACGACACTGCACCGGTGACCTGAGGGGCCTCAGATCCGTTCGAGCGCGCCGCCGTCGAACAGGGCGGTGATGCCGAACTGCTCGGTGTCGGCGCGAATCTCGTCGTCGGCGGGGGCGTCGAGCGAACCGGCAGCAGCAGCAAGAACGTGGGGGAGCATCGATGCATCGCTGGTGGTGTTGAGGAAGACCTGCTCGTTGCCCAGTACGTACCGCACAGCGCGACCAATCGCGTCAACATCGGTGAGCGGCTCGTACCAGCTGAAATGTGGCCGGTTGTCGTCCGCTGCCCATCGGCCCCGAGCGATCGACTTGATCGTCTGAACCGCAACGTTGCGCTCGGAGCACACCGCCAGCAGCGCCTCGACATCGGCCCGGTAGTCGGGACGATCGAGCATCGTGTGGTTGTAGGGCAAGAGAACCGAGGCGAAGTCGAAGCGTTCCAGGCTGCGGCGATGCATTCCGGGAATCCGCACCCCATGTCCGGTTACGCCGATATGGCTGACCAGGCCTTCGTCACGCGCTGCGCTCATCGAGTCGACTACCCCGCCAGGGGCGAACGCTTCCTCCCACTCGTCGGTCTCGACCAGGTTGTGCAGTTGAATGAGGTCGACGTGGTCGACCCCCATGCGCACCAGTGAGCGTTCCAGCTCTGCTCTCGCTGCGTCTCCGCCCCGCTCGCCGGTCTTGGTCGCCAGGAACACCGACGACCGATGAGTCGCCAGCCAGGGCGCCAACCGGTCCTCCGAGGCGCCATACGAGGCAGCCGTGTCGATGTGGTTGACCCCGGCCTCGGTGATCAGGGCCAGTGTGCGATCGGCACGGTCCTGTGACATGCCCCCGAGCGCCGCCGCCCCGAAGATGACGCGGGTGGAAAGGTGACCGGTTTGGCCGAACAGCGAGACGGGGAGCATGGGGTCCACCGTAGTCGGGTCACCGGACAGCACGGGTCGGCGCGACCGAGAGCGGGCTTTCCACGGGATCGTGCGGGGTAACGAGCCACAGCCAAAGGGCCGAGCCAAGCGTCGCGATTGCGCCGGCTCCCATGGCTACACGCGGTGAGTAGTGGTCGATCAACCAGCCGGTGCCCAACGCCCCCAAAGGCGTCGTGCCGAAGATGCCCAGGGTGTAGAGCGACATCACCCGACCGAGGTAGGCGGGATCGCTGCGGGTCTGCAGCAGCGCCGTGATCGTCGTCTGGAAGATGATGAAGCACACGCCGAACACCGGCATCCAAATGGCAAACCAGATGAGTGTCGGCATCAGGGCATTGCCGAGCATCGCAATGGTGAACAGTCCGCAGCCGAATGCAAGTTGCCGCCGCGTCGGTTGCCCCAGGCGCGGCGCGATCCACAACCCTTCGAGCACCGACGCACCCGCGTTCAGGGTTTCGCAGATGCCGAACGCTAGACCGCCGGCCTGGAATGTGAAGGTGACCATCGACGGAATCACGGTCAGAAAGTTGAAGGTCATCAAGCCCATCGCGGCCGCACACACCAGCGGGGCCCGTACCGCGGGCGCCCTGCGCACGTACGCCAGGCCCGCTCGTAGCTCGGCGAGCGCACCGGCCGCGAGCTTGCGCGGTCGGGGAATCAACTCCGCCGGGCGAATCCTGACCAGGGCAACCAGGATGACCAGGTACGATGCGCCGTTGAGCAGAAAGCACGACGCCGGTCCGACTGCCGCATACAGAATGCCGGCGACCGCGGGGCCTACCAGCCGCCCCGAGGCGTTCTGTACGTTGGTCAGCGCACTCGCATTGCTGCGAGCCTCGACGGGAACCAACTCGGCGATGATCGCCGCCTGCGCGGGCCGATCGAACGCCAATACCACGCCGAGCCCCGGGGCCATCGCCCACACCCACCCGGTCGTCACGTGCCCGAGGGCGGTGACCGTGCCCAAGGTGGTCGCCAACGCCGCCCCCAAGGAGTTGGTGACCAGCAGAATTCGGCGCGCCGAGAGCCGATCGGTGATCACTCCGGCATACGGCGAGAGCAACAACACCGGCAGGTATTGCAAGGATGCCGCAATGCCAAGCGCAGCTCCACTTTTGGAGATATCGAGGATCAGCAGCGCTTGGGCGACAATCTGGAACCAGGTTCCGAACCCCGACAACACCTGGCCTGTGAGATACCGGGCGAATGCCGGATGGGCCAGCGCTGGGTACGCGGTTGTCACCCGCCCGCGGGTCGCGGGCGTCGTCACCGGTCGCCGAGCATCTGAGGCGGACTCAGCCGAGAGCCTCGGTGATGTGGCTGAGCAGCTCGTCGAACGTGTCGAGCGCCGGGAACTGGGGAAACTCGGCGCGCACATTCGTTGGCGAGTGAAACAGGAATCCGGCGTCGGCCTCGGCCAGCATTGCGATGTCGTTGTACGAGTCGCCGGCCGCCACGACGCGATAGTTCAGCTCGTGGAACGCCTGCACAGCATGGCGCTTCTGATCCGGCATCCGCAGGCGGTAGTCGACGATGCGGTCGTTTTCGACGACGAGCCGGTGGCAGAGCAGGGTGGGGCGGCCGAGGTGCTCCATCAACGGTTTGCCGAACTGCTCGAACGTGTCGGAGAGAATGATCACCTCGGTGATCTCGCGTAACCGATCGAGGAAGTCGGCCGCTCCAGGTAGGGGGCTGAGCGACCCGATCACCTCGCTGATCAGCGACATCGTGAGTCCATGCTGATCGAGAAGATCCAATCGGTACTTCATCAGGGTGTCGTAGCTCGGTTCGTCGCGCGTCGTGCGGCGAAGCGCTTCGATTCCGGTCTTCTCGGCGACGGCGATCCAGATTTCGGGAACCAGCACCCCTTCAAGATCGAGGGTGACGATGGTCTGTTGCTGGCTGGTCGATTGGGTCGTGGATGTGCTCATCGGCGGGCGAGGCTACAACCCCGAGTCTGCGCGCGTCGTGCGACGCCGTTGGCCTACCGCGCGGTAGGCTGGCGGTGATGGACGATCTCGCTATCCTCCGCGAGCTTGCACCGCTGGCCGGTCGCCTGCTCGAACGTCATACGGAAACCGCCAAAGAGTGGTTCCCGCATGAGCACATTCCGTACGACCGCGGCCGGACGTTCGCGGCTGGCGAGGCATGGGTTGAGGAGCAGGCCGATCTTGGTGGCGCGGTCATTCCCGACGCGGTGCGCAGCGCGTTGCTCGTCAACTTGTTGACCGAAGACAACCTGCCATACTACTTCCGCACGATCGAGCGGATGTTCGGCGCCGATGACATTTGGGGCACGTGGGCTCGGCGGTGGACCGCCGAGGAAGGCCGCCACTCGATGGTCATCTACGGCTATCTCATGGTCACCAGGGCGATCGACCCGGTTGCCCTGGAGCGGGCTCGGATGCACCAGGTGTCGGGGGGTCTCGTGCCCGAACCCACCAGCGTGTGCCACGGGTTCTTCTATGTCGCCATGCAGGAACTCGCCACCCGTATCGCCCATCGCAACACCGGCACGTTGTTGAACGACCCGGCCGGATACGACGTGATGATGCGCGTCGCCGCCGACGAGAACCGCCACTATCTGTTCTACCGCGACCTGTCGACCGCCGCGTTCGAACTCGACCCGAGCAAAGCGATGATCGCCCTGTGCGACGAGGTTGTCAACTTCGAAATGCCCGGCGCGGGCATCGTCGACTTCTCCCGGCACGCCGCCGCAATCGCCAAGGCGGGCATCTACGACCTGTCGAGCCACCACGACCAGATCCTCCAGCCGCTGGTACTGCGCCACTGGAACATCGAGAACATCACCGGGCTCGACGACGAAGCCGAAAAGGCCCGCGACAAGATCATCAAGCACATCACCAACAACGGCCGGGTCGCCAAGCGGCTGGCCGAACGGCGCCTCGCCACCGTCGGCTGAGCGCTCCGGGGCTCGTTGGGGTCTAATCTCCCCCGAATGTTGGGGGATGAGTTCGACACGCTGCTCGACAAGGTCCCGGCACTACGGGGTCGTCCGCGAGAGGTTGTTGCCCTCACGGGTGGGCTGACCAA
>JANNNL010000560.1:0-8385 GCA_031398525.1 Actinomycetes bacterium
GGATTTCGCCGCCGATGGCCAGATCTACACCGAAGAGGACCACGGCGATAAGCGGGGCTTCCGCTACATCCTTCAGATCGACCCGGCGACCGGGTTGGTCGTCCCGGCTGCCGGGCCCCTTCCCGGCGTCGGTGACTTGGAGGGCCTGGCGTGCAACTCCGGCTCGAACGTCGTAGTCGAACCGGGTCGGCCGCTGATCGACCTCCAGAAGTACGTGAATGCCGAAGATGCCGATGTCGCTCCCGGCCCGGAAATCAACGAAGCCACGCCGGTTGAGTTTCTCTATCGAGTGACCAACACGGGCAACGTCGATCTGTTCAACGTGAAGGTCACCGATGACAAGGGCGTCGTGGTGACGTGTCCGTCGGGTACGCCAGACATACCGGTATTGCTCATCGGGCAGATCGTTGACTGCGGGGGCAGCGGGCTGGCGGTGCTCGGGCCGTACGTCAACATCGGCACGGCCACGGGACATCCCCGCCCGCCGACGAACCCCGACGGGAACCCTGCTGCGCCGGTGTTCATCTCCTCCAGTGACCCGGCTCACTACTTCGGCAAGGAAATTGTTGTCGTCGCCCCGCCGACGGTGCCGACGACGGTGCCAACGACACCGCCGACCACCGAGCCGTCGACCACGCCACCGCCCACCGTCGCCACGACTCAGCCCGCGACCACAGTTCCCACGACACCGCCGCCGACCACCCGGATCACGTCGAGTGTGGAGCTACCCGAAACGGGTGGTTCACCGACGATGCTGTGGATGCTCGGAACAATCGTGCTGATCGTCGGGTTGACGATCCGTCGCACCGCTCGTCGGGTTCACGTTCGCTGCTGACGGCAACTCACTCCTGGCGCGCGGGGTCAACCCGATAGCGTCGGCCACCTATGGAGTTCCGACGAATCACCAACTTGCCACCGTATGTCTTTACGATCATCAATGGTCTGAAGATTGAGGCACGGCGAGCAGGGGTCGATGTCATCGACCTCGGGTTCGGGAACCCCGACATTCCGTCGCCGCAGATCGCCGTCGACAAGCTCGCCGAAGCCGCGCGCATCGCCCGCAATCACCGGTACTCGCTGAGCCGCGGCCTGCCCAAGCTGCGCGAAGCCGTGGCGGCGCTCTACCAGCGCAACTGGGGCGTCGAGCTCGACCCAGAACTCGAGATCACCAACACGATCGGCTCGAAGGAAGGATTCAGCCACCTGATGTGGGTGCTGCTCGAGCGGGGCGATGCGGCCATCGTGCCGAGCCCGAGCTACCCGATCCATATCTATGGGCCATTGTTTGCGGGGGCCGACCTGCGCCAGGTCCCGATGCGGGGGCTGTCTGATCCCCGGACGCGAGACGACTTCACCGGCGACTTCATGGGCAGTCTCGAAGCGGCCTACGACATTGGTTGGCCCAAGCCGAGGGTGCTCGTCATCTCCTTCCCCCACAACCCCACCGGGGCGTGCGTCGATCTCGACTTCATGCAGCGGGTGGTCGATTTCTGTCGTGAGCGCGAGATGGTCGTCGTCCACGACTTCGCCTATGCCGACGTTGGGTTCGACGGTTACAAGCCGCCGTCGATTCTGCAGGCCGAGGGGGCCAAGGAGTGTGCCGTCGAGCTCTACTCGATGACCAAGAGCTTCTCGATGGCCGGTTGGCGGTGCGCCTTCATGGTCGGCAATCGTGAGGTCGTCCAGGCGCTCGTCAAGCTGAAGAGCTACCTCGATTATGGGGCCTTCCAACCCGTGCAGATCGCCGCAACGGTGACGATGAACGAGGCACCCGACTACCCCCAGGAAGTGTGTGCCATCTACGAGGCCCGGCGCGATGCGCTGCTCGACGGGCTGGCCCGCATCGGTTGGGACATCCCCAAGCCACGCGGCACGATGTTTGTCTGGGCGCCGATTCCCGAGCCCTACGCCGATCTCACGTCGGTGGAGTTCTGCTCGCTGATGGTGAAAGAGTGCGAAGTGGCACTGTCGCCGGGTGTGGGCTTTGGCCCGGGTGGTGAGGGCTTTGTGCGATTCGCCCTGATCGAGAACGAGAAGCGCATTGCCCAGGGCGTACGAAACCTCCGTAAGGGGTTAACCAAGCTCTGAACGTCGTCCACCTCGCGCGGCACGCAATGATCCTGTCACGAGTTCGTCACAAATCAGTCACGATCGGCGCACATCAAGCGGGTATGTTGCGAACTTGTGGAAACCTACGTGGTCCGGGTGTGGCTCTCTGACAAGCCGGGTGTGCTCGGTCAGGTCGCCAGCCAAATCGGTGCGATCGGTGGGGACGTCATCGGGATTGAGATCCTTGAACGAGGGGGCGGGCAGGCGGTCGACGAATTGATCGTCGCGTTGCCCAACGACGTGAGCGCCGATGATTTGGCAGCTGCGATGAGCGCGGTGCATGGTGCGGGCCTCGAGGAGGTCCGTCTCGTCGCCGGTGATCGTCCCGACGCCGCGGTGGTTGCCTTAGAGGCCGCCGCCCGCCTTGCCGAGATGGAGCCGGCCAAGCGCATCGACGGACTCGCCCGTGAGGTGGTCGAACTGTTCGAGGCCACCTGGGTCAACGTCATCGATATGGCGTCGGGCGATTCGGTCGTGGCGCTGGGCTCAGGTCCCGAGGCCCCATGGCTCGCCGCCTTCGTCGCCGGTAGCCGTCACCTTGCGCCCGAGGACCGGGCGGCCACGGTGCCCGCCGACCTTGCCTGGGCCAAGGTCGATGCCCACAACCTGGCGATCGCGGTCGGGCGTCCCTCTGCGTTCCGGGCCCGTGAGCGTCATCAACTGGCGATGCTCGCCCGGATTGTGTCAGCTCTCCCCATCGACCCAGGAACGTGACCGCTCGACCGCTCGACGCCACATCGCATGCCGGGCGTCGGCGGCGGTGCGATCAACAGCTGGGGTGAATTCGGCATCGAGTTGCCAACGGGCCCGCAAATCGTCGATCGTCCAGACTCCTTCGGCGAGTCCGGCAAGGTAGGCCGCTCCCAGGGCCGTTGTCTCTTGATCGACGGGTCGTCGAACCGGTACACCGAGCTGATCGGCCTGCAATTGCAGCATCAGATCCATGATCGATGCCCCACCGTCGACCCGCAGGTCGGTGATCGCGGTGCCCACGGCGTCGGCCATCGCCTCGACGGCGTCGCGGGTTTGGTAGACCATCGCCTCGACGGCGGCGCGGGCCAGATGGGCCCGGCCGGTGCCCCGGGTGATACCGACGATCGTGCCGCGGGCATACGGGTCCCACCAGGGCGTGCCGAGGCCGGTGAACGCCGGTACCAGGTACACCCCGCCGGTGTCGTCGACCGAAGCAGCCAGAGGACCGATCTCGGCGGCCGAGGAGATCAACCCGAGTCCGTCTCGTAGCCACTGGATGGCCGCACCGGTGACGAAGATTGCACCTTCCACGGCATACGTCGTCGTGCCATCGGCGAGAGTCCAGGCGATTGTGGTGAGCATGCCCTCGGTCGGCTCGGGGCGGCGAGTCCCAGCGTTGATCAGCACGAAGCTGCCCGTCCCGTAGGTGTTCTTGGCCATCCCCGGGGTGAAACACGCCTGGCCGAACAATGCCGCCTGCTGGTCGCCGGCAACCCCGGAAATGGGCAGGCCAGCTGGCGCCCCGCAACGGGCCGAGGTGACCCCGAAGCGGCCGCTGGACGGCCGTACCTCGCCCAGTGCGGCAATCGGCACCCCGAGGAGTTCGGCCATTGGCTCGCTCCATTCGAGGCGGCCAATGTCGTAGAGCATCGTTCGGCTGGCGTTGGTGGTGTCCGTGGCGTGGACCTCTCCACCGGTCAGGTTCCAGATCAGCCAGTCATCGATCGTGCCGAGCGCGAGATCGGCGCCGTCGGGAACCCCGCCCTCGCGCAGCAACCAGGCGTACTTGGTACCCGAGAAGTACGGATCGAGAACCAGTCCGGTTGTTCGGCGGACCAGATCGAGGTGTCCGGCCGACCGGAGTTGATCGCAGACGGCCGCCGTTCGCCGGTCTTGCCAGACGATCGCCCGGTGATATGGCTCGCCGGTCGTCCGGTTCCAGGCCACGACGGTCTCGCGCTGGTTCGTGATGCCGAGGGCGGCGATCGAGGTCACACCGACCTGTTCGATGACCTCGAGCAAGGTGGCCTTGACTGCCTCCCATATCTCGACGGGATCATGCTCGACCCATCCGGGCTGGGGGTAGAACTGGGTGAACTCCTGGTAGGCAGCGACGACCGATCGGTCATCGTCGAAGACGGCCCGACTGCGAACTCCAGTCGTGCCGGCGTCGATGGCAATCACGCACCTCATCGGCTACTTCTTTCGACCCTTCGGGCGCGGGTGCTGGCTCGGCCCGGTCGTCGTTCGGCTGGTCGGGGCCGGCCTGGCACGGGGCCCTGTCGCCGATGTCGCCGACGCAGGAGCAACACCTTTGCGGGCATCCCGAGCCGCCGTGCGGGCGGCAACGCGCTCGGCGCGGGCCTTGGCCATCTCGTCGCGACCCATCAACATCGGGAGTTTCCAACCGAACTTGGTCAACGTGACGAGCACCAGTGCGGCGAGAACGACGCCGATACCGATGCCGGGCAGCACGCTGCCGACGTCGTTGGAGTTGGTGAGGAGAGTGAGGCCGATCATCAACGCGGCATAGACGCCGAGCCAGAGGCCCAGACGCTTCCACGGGATCGGCCGGGTTGAGTCCCATGCCATGTCCCTTTCTTAGCAGGCGGATCGCCCGGTAGCCTCTTGCCACGTGCGCGTAGGAGTTCTCACTGGTGGTGGCGATTGCCCCGGCCTCAATGCTGTCATTCGGGCCGTAGTCCGCAAGGGCGAGCAGGTCTACGGCGACGAATTGCTCGGCTTTCTGGATGCGTGGGACGGTGTGCGTGACGAGCGCTTCATCGAACTCAACGTCCACTCCCTGCGTGGCATGCTGCCCAAGGGCGGCACGCTGCTCGGTACCAAGCGGGGATCGCCCTATGACGAACCCGATGGCGTCGCCCGGGTCAAGCAGAGCTTCGATCGACTTGCGCTCGATGGGCTGATCGTCATCGGCGGGAACGGCTCCCTGAGCGTGGCGAGCCTGCTGCACCAAGAGGGCCTGCCGGTGGTCGGGGTGCCCAAGACGATCGACAACGACATCTTCGGCACCGACCTCACCTTTGGATTCAACACTGCGGTGCAGGTAGCGACCGATGCGATCGATCGGCTGCACACGACGGCCGAAAGCCATGACCGGGTCATGGTCGTCGAGGTGATGGGCCGCCATTCCGGATGGATTGCCACCTACGCAGGAATTGCCGGCGGAGCGACGACGATCTTGATTCCGGAAAAGCCATTCGACCTCGACGAGGTGGCCGCGACGATTACACGGCGCCATGATCGTGGCCGGTACGCATCGATCGTCGTCGTCGCCGAAGGAGCGGTGCCCAAGCCGGGCACACTCGAGGTCCCCGAGGGCCCGATCGGTCCGGGTGGACACCGTCGCATGGGCGGCATCGCCTCGCTGATTGCGCCCGAGTTGGAGTTGCGCACCGGGTTCGACACCCGGGTCGTGCAAATCGGCCACGTACAACGCGGTGGGACGCCGACGGCCATCGATCGTGTGCTCTCGACCCGGTACGGGTTGGCCGCCATCGACGCCGTCCACGAGGGTGCGTGGGGCGACATGGTGGTGTTGCGCGGCACCAACATCGGCCGGGCCCCGTTGTCCGAAGCGCTGGGGCGGACCCGCACCGTCGATCTTTCTCTCTACGAGGATGTTGCCGAGATCTTCTTCGGCTGATCCCTGCGTGCCCGGCGTTGCGTCGGCCTCAGGCCGTAACCGGTGGGACGGGTGACGCCGGTGCCGCAATGGTTTCGGGAACGGTCGGACTCGGGATCACCGGGTACTCAGGTTGTGACGACGGGTTCAGATTGGGGAAGTCGAACGTGGTCAGCGGGCCCGAGGTGCGGGTACCGTCCCCGCGAGGAGACTCGTGCGGCAGACCGTCGATCAGGACCTGCACTCGGCTGACCCCGGTCAGTTCAGTGACGGTGAATACGACTTGGGCGAGGGCCTCGGTCAGCACCTGATCGGACACGGCGACGAACTCCTTGCTCAGGTCGATGAGGGCCAACCCGGAAGTCCGCACATCGGCCTGGAGCACCCGGGTCTCGGGCGGGATTGCGCTGCGTAGTTGCCCTGCGGCCTGTTCGTCGGCGGTGAGCCCATCGAGCAGGGCGGTCATCCGGGCGGTGGTCGTCGCCTCGAGTTCCCGCCGAACCGGAGCGAGCACCGACGTCGCCGCGTCGTTGGTCACCGTGAGCATGAAGATCTTGGCTCGCTCCCCGGTCGATGGCCCGCTGACCGAGGTCAGGTCACGAGGCGACGGGAGGTCGGCGGGTTGGATGTCGCGGGGCGCGGAGTCGGGCTGGAGGCCGCAGCCAACCAGTATCCCGGCGATTCCAAATGCGACGATGATCGACACGCAGCGGCTCATACTCCAACCTCCTCGGCCGGAAGTTCGACGATGAACCGGGCGCCAGGCTCGCCGTCGAGTCGATCTTCGACCCACACCCGTCCGCCATGCATGCGAACGTGCTCATCAACGAGTGAGAGTCCGAGCCCGGCCCCCTCGCTCGTTGCCCGACGGCCCGCACTCGACCCTCGGGCGAACCGCTCGAAGATCAACGTCCGCTCCTCGACCGGCACCCCCGGACCGTGGTCTTCGACGGCAATCCACGCGTGGGCGACGGGCTCGCCGGCCCCCAGAGCCTCGGTGACGTCGACGGTGACGCCGTCGCTGCCGCCGTAGAATCGGGCGTTGTCGAGCAGGTTGGCGACCACCCTAAAGAGCCGACGCTTGTCACCGTTGATGATCAGGGTCTCGGCGCGGTCGCTGATGTTGAGCTTCGCATTGGTGAGGCTGCTCGACGCAATGCAATTGCGCACGAACTCCGCCAGGATCAGGTCTTCCTTGTTCAATCGAATCGCTCCGGCGTCGAATCGGGAGATTTCGAGCAGGTCTTCCACCATGCCCTGGAACCGGGCGACATCGGCGACGAGGAGGTCGAGCGCAGCCTGAGAGCGTTCGGGGATCTCATCCCGACGAGCCTGAAGCACCTCGGCCGAGGCGGCCAGCGTCATCAACGGTGATCGCAGTTCATGGCTGACGTCCGAGGCGAACCGGGCGTCGCGCTCAAGCCGGAGCTGCAGCGCCGAGGCCATGTCGTTGAAGGCGGTGGCGAGCAAGTGCAGGTCGGGATCTTCGGTGAGGACGAGGCGGGTGTCGAGTCGCCCGTCGGCGATCGCCTTGGCTGCTTGGGCGGCGTCGGTGATGGGGCGAACCGACCGGCGGGCGGCAAGCGAGCCGAGCAAAAGGCCGAGCCCGGTGGTGACCACGGCTGCGGCAATGACCGACCGACCAACCGAGGTGCGCAGGGTGTCTTGAATCGGGTTGAGGTTCGTCGACTCGAAGTAGCTCGCATCAGACCCGGTGATCGGTAGCCCGATCAGCAGAATCGGCCCAGTTGCGGTCCGTACGATCATCTGGGACGCGACCCGGTCACTGAGCACTCGTTGCTGCAGCTCGAAGGGGATAGTGGGAACGTCAAGTCCGTCGCGCTCGGTCCAACTTCCCGCGGAGTGCAGCGCGGCGCCGGTCTCATCGACGCGCTGCACCCGGTCGAGCAGATCGGGATTGGCCGGTTCGTTGATCACGGCTTCAGTGAGCGCGATCGCGTTGCGAGCTACCTGGGCAAGACTCGATTTCTCGCGGTCCTTGATCAGCGCACTCTTGGTGAAGCTGTAGGTGGCGGCGGCCAAGAACGCAGAGAGGGCAAAGGCTCCCAGCGAGAACGTCAGCATGATGCGTCGCCGAAGCGGAATTCGCTGTGGCCGGAATCGCTGGGCGGTCCACTCGATGAAGTTCAACACCGCATCGCGGCCCCGGCCGAGACGGTCGACGAGTCCATCTTCTGCGCCGGGGACGCCGGACGGCGCGCCTGGGGCCATTGAGGCCGCGGCGTCGATGGGTTCGTTGGTTGGCGCTGTCATCTCCAACGACCCCGCGAGACCGGGCCGGGCAGTGGTCGAGTCACCTGCAAGGTCCCGTCAGCCTCAAGACTGTGCCCTCACCGCGCACGGTCGGGAGGGCGACGTCATGATTGCAGCCGGTAACCCAAACCCCGAACGGTGACGACATGACGTGGGTTGGCGGGGTCGACCTCGACCTTGGTGCGCAGCCGACGAATGTGGACGTCGACGAGGCGACCGTCACCGAAGTATCCGTACCCCCACACCTTGTCGAGCAGCATCTCGCGGCTGAACACCCGCCCGGGGTTCTGAGCGAGTTCGCACAGCAGGCGGAACTCGGTCTTGGTCAGGTGGATCTCGCGCGGTCCAACGGTGACCTTGCCCTCGTCGGGAATGATCTCGAG
>JANNNL010000568.1:0-5908 GCA_031398525.1 Actinomycetes bacterium
CTCGCCTACGTAGCGGTAAGCCGGGGCATCAGCGAGGAACGCCAGGCCACCGCCTTCGCCGTGATGTCGGCTGGTTGGGTGCTGCCGAGCTTGATCGCGCCGGCGCTGGCCGGTTGGATCACCGAGCAGTTCGGCTGGCGGTGGGTGTTCTACGGCATCGTCCCGATCGTCGCCATCTTCGGTTCGTTCGTCGCCCCGATGCTGCTGAAACTTCCGGCCGCCGCCTCCGACCCGGTCACTCGCAAGTCGGTGACGGCCGATCGGCCCAGCGAGCGGCACCGGTTGAGCGCAGCCATCAGGCTGGCGGGTGGCCTGGGTGCCGCCCTGTGGGGGATTACCCTTGATCGATGGCTGTACGTCGCGCCCCTTGCCATCATCGGGTCGGCGGTGGCGATCAGCGGCAGCCGCGTGCTGTATCCGCCGGGCGTGGCCCGAGCGCAGCGGGGATTGCCCGCCGTCTTCAGCGTCCGACTCATTGCCACGATGGCATTCATTGGCGTTGAAAGCTTCCTGCCGCTTGCCGCCGACCGCCTGCACGGCGTCGGCCCGATCGCCCAGGGCATGGTGATCATCGGTGCGGCGGTCACCTGGACAATTGGTCAGGCGTTCGCAGCGCGGTGGCGCGTCAACGGCCGCCACAGTGACGCCCAACTCATCCGAATGGGCTTCGCTTTCATGGCCGTCGGCATCGCCTCATCCATGACGATCCTGAGCGAGCGCATCCCACTGGCGGTCACATTTTGTACATGGTCGATCACGGGCTTCGGGACCGGCATGCTGCTCGGACCAACCACGATTCGAGCATTGGCCCTCGCCCCCGAAGGTCACGATGGCATCGTCAGCTCCCAGATCAGCCTGTCGGATTCGATTGGTTTCGCCACGATGGGCGGCATCGGTGGCGCCATGGTCGCCCTCGCTGATCGAGACACCTTCAGCCTCCGAACCGCCATCGTATTGAACGCGGCGATCGCCGCCACCCTCGCGGTACTCGGTGCAATCATCAGTCGTCGGGTGTTGACCACCGAGGAAACCAACGTTACGCGGACGGCTCAGTCGGCGAGGACGTAGTCGGCAAAGCGGTCGCGCAGGGTCTTCTTCGAGAACTTGCCGACGCTGGTCTTGGGTACCTCATCGATGAACACCACGTCGTTAGGGAGCTGCCACTTGGCCAACCGAGGCCGGATGTAGTCAATCACTTCGTCCTTGGTCATCGACGCACCCGCTTCCAGTACGACACAGGCCAAGGGCCGTTCCGACCACCTGGCGTGAGAAACGCCGATCACGGCGGCCTCGCGGATTAGCGGGTGACCCATCAATTCGTTCTCGATCTCGACCGATGAGATCCACTCGCCGCCCGACTTGATGAGGTCTTTCGTCCGATCGACCAGCCGGATCCGGCCGACCGGGTCGACGGTGGCAACGTCGCCCGTGCGGAGCCAGCCATCTTCGGTGAAGCTTTCGCCCGCCCGATCATCGTCGTAGTACGTGCCGGTGATCCACGGCCCAGCGCACTGCAACTCGCCACTCGTCTCGCCGTCCCACGGCAGCGGAGTCGTGGTGCCCGGCTCAACGACACGGGCCTCGACACCGAAGTTGATTCGCCCGACCGACGTGCGCAGGTCGGCCTGCTCCTCGTCGGAAAGTCGACGGTCGGCCACACTCAGCTGGCAGACCGCAGCAATCGGGGACGTCTCGGTCATCCCCCACGCCTGCAAGATCGGCAGCCCGGTCTGCGCCCGGTATGCCTCGGACAACGCCTTGGGCACGGCCGAGCCGCCACACGGTATCGCCCGCAAAGCCGACGTATCGCGACCCTTCAGTTCGGGAAGCACTGCCATCCAAATGGTCGGCACGCCCGCGGCCACGGTCACCTTCTCCTCAACAATCAGATCGGCGATCGCCTTGCCCGAGAGGTCGGGGCCGGGCAATACCATCGATGCTCCCGCGGCAACTCCGGCGTGGGCCAAACCCCAGGCGTTGGCGTGGAACATCGGCACGACGGGCAAGATCACATCGCTCTCGCAGGCACCGAGTGAATCGACCGTCATCGCTCCGAGCGTGTGCATGAATGTTGAACGATGGCTGTAGACGACGCCTTTGGGGTTGCCCGTCGTCCCACTCGTGTAACACATCGACGCCGCCTGGCGTTCGTCGACCACCACGAACGACGCAGCGTCAGCGGCCGCGACCAATTCCTCGTAGTTGTGCAGAGCGATCCCGGCCATATCGTCGGGTACCTCTCCCTTGCCGTCGTCCATCAACACCAGATGTTTGACGGTTTCGAACGTCTTGAGCAGCGGCGCGAGCAGCCCGAGCAACGAACGATCAACGAAGATCACCTCGTCCGCGGCGTGGTTCACGATGTAGGTCAACTGCTCGGGGAACAGCCGGATGTTGAGGGTATGAAGTACTCGGTTGGTGCACGGCACCGCGAAGTACAGTTCCAGGTGGCGAGCGGTGTTCCATGCGAACGTGGCAACGCGACCCATCGGCGCAATTCCCAACGTATCGAGCGCTCCGCCCACCTTGCGGGTGCGAGTCGCCCAGGTGCCGTAGTCCGTGCGTTCGCGGCCGATCGCCGTGTTGGTGATCACTTCCTTGTCGCGGTGATACAACTCGGCGCGTTGAAAGATGTGGGTGATCGTGAGCGGATAGTCCTGCATCGTCGAGTGCATTGAGTTCCCTAGTTCCCTGGTGCCGGGCGGTGCGCCGCATGAACGGCACGACGCGACGTTAGTGTCCTGCATTCGTGAACGACGCCGCGGCGGATCAGCCCACCTCCGAACCTGAAATTCCGCCGCTCACACCGTGGCGCTTCGCGCTCGTCGGGGCGTTCGTTGGGCTCGTCGTACTCAGCAACATCGCCAACGGGGTATGGGCGAAGTGGGTCACGACCCATCCGGCGCGTCTTCTAGCTCTCTCGTCACGGGTCCGCTACCTGCTGTTTGCTCGCGTCGAGGGCATCGATGTGATCCCCTATGTGGTGATCGGGTTCACCCGCATCGCCGTTGCCGCCTTCGTGTGTTACGGCATCGGCTATGTCTATGAGGGCCGCGCCCTGCTGTGGTTCCGACGCTTCCTCGGCATGACTCCCGAGGGGATCGAGGGGCTGCAGAAGGGATTCGAGAAAGCCAGTTGGGCATTAATTCCCTTCTTCGTCGGCAGCAACATCGTCTGCGCCCTGGCCGGACTGAACCGGATTCGCTTACGAGTGTTCGCTCCGCTCCTCGCGATCGGCATCGCCGGCCGTCTCGCCCTCTACTGGTTTCTCGCCGAGTCGTTCCGCAAGCCTCTTGAGTCGTTCATCAACTTCACCCAGGACCATCAGGGAAAGTTCATCATCGGGTCCATCGCGCTCGTGGTGCTCGCCAACGTACGAAACTTCCGCCGAGGCCAGGGCTGATCCTCTCGGCACAAGCCTGACCGCGGCGGAAGCGGGCGAAACCCTCGGGACCCTCGGTGGCGGGGCTGCGATCAGCTCAACGTACGGCGACGAGCCGACGCGGCGAGCAGCATGCCAGCGCCGAGCAGGCTCATGCCGACCACAACATACGGACCCTTGTCGCGGGCACCGGTCACCGGAAGTGCCGAGGGGGCGGTCGGGCGGGCAGCCTCGACGAGCACGGTGGTTGCCACCGCTGCCGGTGCGGGGATCGTTGCCGGCGGTGCGGCGACTTCCTGGATGATGGGGGCATCGGTGACGACCGGAGCGGGCTGAGTGGTTGCGGATGGGGCGGGGGTCGGAGCCGGATCGCTGACAACGGGAGCATCGGTGGGAGCGGGAGCATCGGTCGGAGCAGGAGCATCGGTGCCCGGCACTGTGGTCTCCGTGGGGGTGCAGTGGTCGACTTCGATCACCACACCATTACCCTTCTCGCCGATGACCGTGCCATCGGCGGCATGCCACTGCACACGGATCGTGCTACCGGAGAACAGGGCACCCAAGCCGACGACACTGGTCGTCTCCCACTTGGTCGTGGTGTAGTCGACCCCATCTCGGCCGAAGTCGATGGTGACGTAGCCACCCTCGATCGGCTCAAGGTCGGTGTGCCAGCGGAGGAACGACTCGGTGCAGGTCGAGTGGCCTCGGGTACCAGCGAACGCCGCCGTCGGAACGGCGAGCATTGCCGCAGTGGCGGTGACTATGGTGACGGCTTGCAGCTTGCGGTTCATGGCGTTGGGCTTTCTGATGTTCGGTGTCATACCAATGGGGGGTGGGGTCGGGCGGCGCTCTCGGACTTCTTGAGCTCGCGTTCTGTGTGATGAATACGTTTGAGTTCAAGGTTTGTTGCGCCACTTTCGACAGATTGTGAGCAACTGAGCATTTGGACCCACTCCATGTGACGTTCGCGTAACGGAAACCAACGAGATCTTGAGAATTTGACCGAGGCACCACGGATTGCGGCCATGACATGAGGTGGCGGTTCGGTGCCGTCGATCGGCAAGTGATAGGTATGAGGGTCATGGCTGAAATCACTCTCGGGGGCAACCCCATCAACACCGTCGGCGACCTTCCCGCCGTCGGCTCCTCGCCGTCGTTCTCCGTGACCAAGGGCGACCTGTCCGACGTCACCGAGGCCGACTTCGCCGGCCAGCGTGTCGTGCTCAACATTTTCCCGAGCGTCGACACGCCCGTTTGCGCGACGAGCGTCCGCAAGTTCAACGAGGCTGCATCGTCACTCGACAACACTGTCGTGCTGTGCGTGTCGGCCGACCTGCCGTTCGCTCAGGGTCGGTTCTGCGGCGGTGAAGGCCTCGCCAACGTGACCACCGCGTCGTCGTTCCGTTCTGACTTCGGCAGTCAGTTCGGCATCACGCTTGCCGACGGCAAGCTCGCCGGCCTGCTCGGCCGCGCCGTCGTTGTGCTCGACGAGAGCGGCAGCGTGGTTCATTCGCAGCTCGTGCCCGAGATTGCCCAGGAGCCCGACTACGACGCGGCGATCGCCGCCCTCGGCTGATCATTTCCACCTGATCGGGCCGACTCTCGATGTCCGGAGTCGGCCCGATCAGAATCCTCAGACGCCTAGGAACGAGTCGAGGCCGATGGTCAAGCCTGGGTGGTCGGCGATCCGCTTACAGGCGAGGATGACTCCGGGCATGAAGCTGTCGCGGTCGTAGCTGTCGTGACGAATCGTCAGGGTCTGTCCTGCGGTCCCAAGGATGACCTCTTGATGAGCGACCATCCCGCGCATCCGAACGGAATGGAGGCGGATCCCAGCCGGGCCCACTCCCCCGCGGGCTCCCGGCACGACTTCGTGCGTTGTCGGATCAGTCGCCCATTCGGTGGATGCAGCCGCCATTCGCCGAGCCGTCGTCATCGCGGTTCCCGACGGGGCATCCGGT
This sequence comes from Actinomycetes bacterium, assembly GCA_031398525.1. Lineage (GTDB taxonomy): Bacteria > Actinomycetota > Acidimicrobiia > Acidimicrobiales > Ilumatobacteraceae > JANMJD01. Next base: position 5,344 of record JANNNL010000568.1, read on the forward strand.
TTGGTGTCGTGATGCAATTCGATGATTTCTGCGGTCTCGAACAGGGGCGCGGCCATTTCGGCAAATCTCATCATCAACACCGCTCCGATCGCGAAATTAGCCGCGACCAGGCAGTTCGAGCGAGTGAACGCACTCCGCAGGGTGTCGAACTGATCCTCGAGCTGGGTGGTTCCCACGACGGCATGGATCCCATGCTCGGCCAACCACGGCAACGTCTCGCGTGATGCCGAGGCGATCGTGAAGTCGACCACGACGTCGACCCCCTCGATCGCGAACACCTCAAGCCCCCCGCTGATCGCAATCCCCGATCGCTGCTGGCCCGCCGCGAACGGGTCGACGGCCGCCACAAGGTCCAAGCCCGCGGTTACCGCTACGGCGGCACACACGGCGGTGCCCATCTTGCCACCGGCACCGACGACACCGACACGAACCTTCTGGTCAACGCTCATGGCCCGGCACACTATGTGCCGGGCCATGAGTTGATCACCTTCGATTGTCCGTTGAGCGGAACGAACTGCGGCCTACTTCACCAAGAAGTTCGTGAACTGCCAGGGATCGTCGTAGT